>JAEZMP010000163.1 GCA_023442215.1 Pseudomonadota bacterium | reverse complement strand
AGGCGACATTCGGTGTCTGATCTGCGGCGTCTGATCTGCGGCGTCTGACTGGCGGCATCTGATCCTGCGGCGCCCGACCCGTCGGACGGCATGTCGCCCTGACACCAGAACCGGTCGCTTCGGCGCAGATGGCGGGTTTCGAACGATTGCAGACTACTGCCATGACGGTCGCGGGGTGATGCGCGGCCGGATGCCCTTGCCCTTCACAACCGTCGTCCGCGTGCCGGCCGGCTCCGGTCCCGCGACATCTCGCAGGAGGCTATCGATGCTCGATGTGGTCGGCCACCCTCTCGCGGCGCTCGTCCGCGGCCGGCGCCCGGGCTACAGCCTGGACGCCCCGTTCTATGTGAGCCCCGAGATCTTCGCGGCCGACATGGAGATCATTTTCGGGCATCACTGGATCTATGTCGGCGTCGAGCCGGACGTGCCGGAGCCCGGCGACGCCATGGTCGTCGATATCGGCACGGACTCCATCATCATCGTGCGCGACGACGACAACCGTGTCGTCGCGTTCCACAATGTCTGCCGCCACCGCGGCGCGCGCATCCTGCACGACGAGAAGACCACCGTCGGCAATATCGTCTGCCGCTATCATTCCTGGACCTACGACCTCTCCGGCGCGCTGATCCACGCCGAGCACATGGGGCCGGGCTTCGACCGTTCCTGCCACGGGCTGAAGCCGGTGCACCTGCGCTCGCTCGAGGGGCTGCTGTTTATCTGCCTCGCCGACGAGCCGCCGGCCGATTTCGACGACATGGCCCGCGTCATGGGCCCCTATATCGCGCCGCATGACCTGCGCAATACCAAGATCGCCTTCCAGAGCGAGCTGATCGAGAAGGGCAACTGGAAGCTCGTGATGGAGAACAACCGCGAGTGCTACCACTGCGCGGGCAACCATCCCGAACTGACCATTCCGCTGTTCGCCTACGGCTTCGGCTTCGCGCCGGAAGACATGGACGAGCACGAGCGCGCCAACGCCCACCGCTATTCCTGCATGGTGCAGGAACGCCATGACGGCTGGGAAGCCGCCGGCCTGCCGTCCCGCGAGGTCGAGCATCTCGCCGACCGCGTCACCGGCTTCCGCACCGAGCGCCTGCCGCTCGACGGCGAGGGCGAGGCCCATACGCTCGACACCAAGGCGGCCTCCAAGAAGCTGCTCGGCGATTTCAGGACCGCCAAGTTCGGCGCGCTGTCGTTCTGGACGCAGCCGAATTCCTGGCACCACTTCATGAGCGACCACATCGTCACCTTCTCGGCGATCCCGCTCGATGCCGACAACACGCTGGTGCGCACCAAGTGGCTGGTCCACAAGGATGCTGTCGAGGGCGTCGACTACGATATCGACCGGCTGACCGAGGTCTGGCAGGCGACCAACGTGCAGGACGCCGAACTCGTCGGCTTCTGCCAGCAGGGCGCGCGCTCGCCGGCCTACGAGCCGGGACCCTACTCGCCGAACACCGAGATGCTCGTCGAGAAGTTCTGCAGCTGGTATGTCGGCCGCCTCGCCGACCATCTCGGCCTGTGAGCGGCGACATGGCTGACGGCGCGCGCGAACCGGCGGCGGACCTGATCGCCGCCGTCCCCGGTCCGTGGACCGGCGAGGACGACGACACCCTTGTCTGCCGGGCCGTGCGGCGCGAGACCCACGACGTCGCGACCTTCGTGCTGGCCCCGGCGAAGCCGGCGCGGTTCGCCTACGAGCCCGGCCAGTTCCTGACCTTCGCCTTCGAGATCGGCGGCGAGACCATCCACCGCTGCTACACCGTGTCCTCCGCGCCGACGCGGCCGGATACGGTGTCGATCACCGTGAAGCGGGTGCCGGGCGGTCCGGTCTCCAACTGGCTGCACGACACCCTGAAGCCGGGCGGCACGGTGCGCGCCGTCGGGCCGATGGGCGACTTCACCTGTTTCCGCCATCCGGCCGAGCGCTACCTGTTCCTGTCGGGCGGCAGCGGCATCACCCCGATGATGGCGATGGCGCGAACGTTCCACGATCTCGGCGTGCCGCGCGATATCGTGTTCGTGCACAACGCCCGCACGCCGGCCGACATCGTGTTCCGCGACGAACTCGCGCTGATGGCGCGTGCCGCCCCGCAGAGCTTCCGGTTCGCTGCGGTGGTGGAGGCCGATGCGCCGGGCGAGCCGTGGGGCGGCTTCCGCGGCCGGGTGTCGCGCGCGCTCCTGGAGCAGATCGCGCCCGACTTCCGCGACCGCGAGACCTTCGTCTGCGGGCCCGCGCCCTACATGGCGGCGGTGCGGGCGCTTCTGGCGGACGCCGGCTTCGACATGGCGCGCCACCACGAGGAGAGCTTCGACTTCGCCACGCTTTCCGCCGGCGAGGCCGCTCAGGCGCTGGCGGCCGAGGCGATCGAGGATGCACCGAAAGCGGCGCCCGCGCGGGTGTTCCGCGTCGAGTTCGCCCGCACCCGCCGCGTGATCGAATGCCCGGAAGACGTGCCGGTGCTCGAGGCGGCGCGCCGCGCCGGCGTGCGCCTGCCGTCGTCGTGCACCAAGGGCCTGTGCGGCACCTGCAAGTCGAAGCTCGTGTCCGGCACCGTCGATCTCCAGCACGGCGGCGGCATCCGCCAGCGCGAGATCGATGCCGGCATGACGCTGCTGTGCTGCGCAAAGCCCAAAAGCGACCTCGTGGTCGATCGATGAACCGACCGGCGACCTCGCGGTCGCCCGGTGAACTGACGGGCCGGCGGGGTGCCGGCCGCATGGTCCGCGTTCCCTGGCCTTCGTTTCTGGAGAGTTGGCAAACATGGCGATCGCCGGTGCCGAAGCGCTGCTGAAGCCCTTGACCATCAAGGGTCTGACCATCCGCAACCGCGTGATGAGCACCAGCCATGCGCCCGGCTACGGCAAGGACGGCAAGCCGCAGGAGCGCTACCAGCTCTATCACGAGGAGAAGGCCAAGGGCGGCATCGGCCTCACCATGTTCGGCGGGTCCTCGTCGGTGGCGATCGACAGCCCCGCCGCACCCTGGAACCAGATCTCGGTCGCCGACGACAGCGTCATCCCGTTCTTTCAGGAGTTTTCCGACCGCATCCACCGCCACGGCGCCAAGCTGATGATCCAGCTCACCCACATGGGCCGCCGCACCAAGTGGGACACGGAGAACTGGTTCCCGACCGTCTCGTCCTCGCCGTCGCGCGAGCCGTCGTCCCGCTCGATCCCGAAGGAACTCGAGGAGGAGGACATCGCCCGCATCGTGGCGAGCTACGCGGCGGCGGCCGGCCGCTGCCGCAAGGGCGGACTTGACGGGCTCGAACTCGCCGCCTCCTGGGGGCACCTGATCGACCAGTTCTGGTCGCCCTCCGTCAACCGCCGCACCGACAAATACGGCGGCTCGCTGGAAAACCGCATGCGGTTCGGCATCGAGGTGCTGGAAGCCGTGCGCGCCGAAGTCGGCGACGACTATGTCGTCGGCATCCGCATGTCCGGCGACGAATTGCTGGCGAACGGCCTGACCCAGGACGATTGCATCGCCATCGCCGCCGAATATGCCGGCCGCGGCCTGGTCGACTTCATCAACGTGTTCGGCGGGCAGGCGCGGGACGAGATCTCCCACGCCATCTCGATCCCCAACATGTCGTTCCCGGTGGCGCCGTTCCTCTATCTGCCGAGCGCGATGAAGCGCGAGATCGACGTGCCGGTGTTCCACGCCCAGCGCGTCACCGATCTCGCCACCGCCGCGCGCGCCGTCGGCGAGGGCCACGTCGACATGGTGGCGATGACGCGCGCCCACATCGCCGATCCCCACCTCGTCGCCAAGCTGATCGACGGCCGCGACGACGACATCCGCCAGTGCGTCGGCGCGGCCTACTGCATCGACCGCATCTATGTCGGCGGCGACGCGCTCTGCCTGCAGAACGCGGCGACGGGCCGCGAGGCGACCATGCCCCACGTCATCCCCAGGGCGGCGGTGAAGCGGAAGGTGGTGGTGGTCGGCGCCGGCCCGGCGGGGCTGGAGGCGGCCCGCGTTTCCGCCGAGCGCGGCCATGCCGTGGTGCTGTTCGAGAAGGCGGCGGCGGTCGGCGGCCAGATCAACCTCGCCGCGAAGGCGGGCTGGCGCGAGGCCCTGTCCGGCATTCCCCGCTGGCTCGGCGCACAGGTGACGAAGCTCGGCGTCGACGTGCGGCTCTCGACCGAGGCGACGGAGGAGGCCGTTCTCGCCGAGCATCCCGATATCGTGGTGATGGCGACCGGCGGGCGGCCGAGCCGCGGCCACATCCGCGGCGCCGAGCACGCGGTGACCACCCACGACGTGCTGTCCGGCGCGGTGGAGCCGGCGGGCACCGTGCTTCTGTTCGACGAGATGGGGCAGCACAATGCCGCCTCGACGGCGGAGTTCCTTGCCCGGCGCGGTTGCCTCGTCGAACTCGCCACCCACGACCGCCTCGTCGCCCAGGAGGTCGGCACCACCAACCAGCCGGTCCACTATCGCGAGCTCTACAAGCTCGGCGTGATCATGACGCCGAACATGGAGCTCACCGAAATCTACCCGGAGGGCAACCGGCTGGTCGCGGTGCTGCGCAACACCATGACCGGCGAGGAGGAGGAGCGGGTGGCCGACCATGTCGTGGTCGAGTGCGGCACGCTGCCGGTGGACGAACTGCACTTCGCGCTGAAGCCGAAATCGGTCAACCACGGCATCACGGATCTCGACGCCCTGGTGCACGGCGTCCCCCAGCCCCGGGACGGCACGTCCGGCTTCGCGCTCTACCGCATCGGCGACGCGGTCGCGGGCCGCAACATTCACGCCGCGCTCTACGACGCCCTGCGCCTTTGCAAGGACCTGTGAGCGCCGATGAACGCCGCCCTTCCGCTCCTCCCGGCCCTCGCCTTCGCGCTGCCGGCCGTGGTGTGGCTGGCGGCAGCGCTCGCGCTGGCGGAGGCGGCGCGACGCGCGCGGCTGTGGCGTGCCGGGGGGCGGGCTAGTGTCGACTGGATCGGCGGGCTGAAGGCGCTGCCGCGGCGCTACCTCGTCGACGTGCACCACGTCGTCGGCCGCGATCCGAAGGCGGCACGGATGCATGTGGCGGCGGCGGGCGGGCTTGCCGGCGCCTCCGCGCTCGCCGCGCTCGGGGTGCTGCCGCCGCTGGCCGCCTCGCCGGTTTTCTGGGGCGCGGTGGCGCTTCTGTTTGCGATCGCGCTCGCCGGCGCTGCGATGGTCGGGGCGCGGCGGTACCCGGTGCGGCCCCGGCGGCTTTCCGGGGGGCGCTTCCAGGTGCTGCCGTTTCTGCTGGCGGCCTATGCCGCAGGCGGCGCGGTCGCGTCGGTCTCGCTCGCCATCTTGCTTTCCGCGGGGGCGGAGGGAGCCCCGTCGGCCGCCGCGGCCATCGGTCCCGCAGGGGGAGGGCTCGTCGTCTTTCTCCTCGTCGGGCTCGTGGCTGCGGCGGTCGGCGGCCTCGGTCTCGCCCGCTTCGCCGGCAGCGGCCCGATGCGGCACGCCTTCGCCGGCGCGCTTCATCTCGTCGCCCATCCCCGGCCGGGACGGTTCGAGGGCGTGCGGGAAACGGCGCTCCGTCCGCTCGATCTCGATGCCGCCCGCCTCGGCGTCGCCGCGCCGGCGGACTTCGCGTGGAACCGTCTCGCCGGCTTCGACGCCTGCATCCAGTGCGGGCGCTGCGAGGCGGCGTGTCCGGCCTTCGCCGCCGGCCAGCCGCTCAACCCCAAGCGCCTGATGCAGGATCTCTCGGCCGCGATGGTGCCCGGCGGCACCAATGCCGGCTATGCGGGCAGCCCCTATCCGAATGCGCGGCCCGTCGCCGGCCTCGGCGGACCTCTCTCCGATCTCGTCGGCGCCGGCGCGATGATCCATCCGGACACGCTGTGGTCCTGCACCACGTGCCGGGCCTGCGTCGAGGAATGCCCGATGATGATCGAGCACGTCGACGCGGTGATCGACCTGCGCCGTCACGAGGTGCTGGAGCGCGGCGCGGCGCTGCCGAAGGCCGCCGAGGCGCTGGAGGCCCTGCGTCTCGCCGATGATCCCGGCGCGCGGCCGGCCGCCGCCCGCACCGATTTCGCCGCCGGGCTCACGCTTCCCGCCATCGCGGCGCGGGAGGGGCGCGAGACGGACGTGCTGCTCTGGCTCGGCGAGGGCGCCTACGACCTGCGCTACGGCCGCACGCTGCGCGCGCTCGTGCGCCTGATGAACGCCGCCGACATCGATTTCGCCGTGCTCGGCGCCGAGGAACGCGATTGCGGCGACCTCGCCCGCCGCCTCGGCGACGAGGCGACGTTCCAGCGGCTCGCGCGGGCCAATATCGAGACGCTGTCGCGCCATCGCTTCCGCCGGATCGTCACCTCCGATCCGCATGCCTTCCACGTGATCGCCAACGAATACCCGGCCTTCGGCGGCCGGTTCGCGGTGCTGCACCACACCAGCTTCCTCGACGGCCTCGTGGCGGAGGGCCGTCTCGCGATGGCCGCGATCGAGGCCGCGCCGGTCGCCTATCACGATCCTTGCTATCTCGCCCGCTACAATGGCGAGACCGACGCACCGCGGCGGCTGATCGATGCCGCCGGCCTGACCCGGGTGGAAATGGAGCGTTCCGGCAAGAGGGCGATGTGCTGCGGCGGCGGTGGCGGCGCGCCGGTGAGCGACGTCGCCGGCGACCGCCGCATTCCCGACCTGCGCATGGAGCAGGCGCAGGCGACCGGCGCGGCCATCGTCGCCGTCGCCTGCCCCGGGTGTACGACGATGCTGGAAGGCGTCGTCGGCGCTCGGCCGGAGGTGCGCGATGTCGCCGAACTGGTGCTGATGGCCGTGGAAGCCGCGGCCCGGCCGGCCGGCAAGGCCGCGGCGGAGGCGGCATGATGGAGAGGCAGCGCCGCGATCCCCGGGCGGAGCGCGCCGTGCGCCGGGTCGGTGCCGCCGGCCGGCCTCGCTACGATTTCGGGCAAAGCCCGGGCCTCGGACAGTTCTCCCTCGATCCATCCGGACGGCCGCGCCGCGATCCGCGGGCCGAGCGCGCGGCGCAGAGCGTCGCGGCTGCGCCGGCTTCCGGCCACCCCGTCCGGCTGCGGCTCGACCGCACGCAGCGCGCCGCCGGCGCGGCACCGGCCGCCCCCCTTCCGCCGCCGTCACCCGCCATCGTCGCGGCATCGCCCGAGGTCCGGGTGATCGCCAATCCGGCTTTCCTCGTGATGGTGGTGGCCGACGCGTCGGGTGGAACGCTGTCCGATCACGACCGTCAGGTGCTCGGCGCCGCGCGCCTGATCGCCGATGCCGGGGCTGCGGCGGTCGTGCTGGCGTCCGGTCCGCTCGACGTGCCGGCCGGTCCGGCCGGGGCCGACCGGGTCGTCACGCTCGGCGAGCACGGCGGTCTCGGTGGATTCCTGCACGATCCGGATGTCCGGGCGGCCGCGATCGTCGCGGCGGTCGAGGCGCTGTCGCCGCGTCATGTGCTGTTTCCCGACAGCATCGACGGTAGCGATCTCGCCCGGCGGGTCGCGGCCGCGTGCGGCGCGTGGCTGTTCGCCGGGGCGGAACAGGTCGGGGCACGGCTCGTGGTGCGCCCGGCGCGCGCGGGGCGGAAGGAACAGCGTTCCCGTCCGCCACGCTTCCTCAGCATCGCGGCCGATGCGGTCGCGCCCCATTCCGGCGTTCCCCACGAAGGCCGCGCGGTCGCGCTCGATCTCGCCGGCCACGGTCCCGCCGGCGGGCGTGCGTTCCTCGCGGTCGAGACTGTTCCGGCCGATCCGGCCAAGGTCGCGCTGTCGGAGGCGGATTTCGTGGTGTCGGCCGGCAACGGCATCCGCGATTTTGACCTGTTCCGTGCGCTCGCGGTCGCGCTTCATGCTACGCCCGGGGCGAGCCGGGTGGTGTGCGATGCCGGTCTGATGCCGCGCGCCGCGCAGGTCGGGGCGTCAGGCACCGTGCTCGACGCCGCCTGCTATTTCGCGCTCGGCATCGCGGGTGCTCCACAACACCTGCAGGGCGTGGCAAGGTGCAGGCATGTGGTTGCCGTCAACACCGATCTTCATGCGGCCATGATCGAGCGGGCCGAACTCGCCATCGTCCAGGATGCGCAGCTGGTGATGCCGGCGCTGCTCGCCCTGCTGGCGCGGGAGGCCGACGCACAGCGGCCCGGCCCTGCCACGCCCGCCGCGGCTGAAGGAGACGGCCGATGAACGTCATGGTGCTGCTTTCCGCTGGCCGTCATCCGGTCTCCGACCGGCCGTGCCTTCCGCGGGTCGAGGCGCAGGCGGTCGGCATGGCGCTCGGCTTTGCCGCGCCATCCGAAATCGTCGGGCTTCACGCCGGGACCGGCGCCGTCGAGGTTTCCGAGGCGCTG
This sequence comes from Pseudomonadota bacterium, assembly GCA_023442215.1. GTDB lineage: Bacteria > Pseudomonadota > Alphaproteobacteria > Rhizobiales > Segnochrobactraceae > Pseudoxanthobacter. The sequence continues at coordinate 6,742 of JAEZMP010000163.1, read as the reverse complement.
GGCTACGGGCTCGCGCGGGTCGATGTGATCGAGAATGCCGACCCTGACGACCCGATCCCCGCGCTTGCCGCGGCGGTACGAGAGGCTGGGCCGATGCTCGTCCTCGCCGGCCGGCGCGGGCAGGGTGGCGCCGACAGCGGCATGGTGCCCTACATGCTCGCCCATGCGCTCGGCATGGCCATCCTGCCGGACGTCATCTCCATAGCGCCCGGCGAAACAGAAGACACCGTCGTCGTGGAGCAGGCGCTTCTGCGCGGGGCGCGGCGGCGCATCGTCGCCCGCCTGCCGGCGATCGTGACGGTGCATCCGGCGAGCGCCGTGCCGGCGCCGTTCGCCTTCGGGCGCGCCCGGCAGGGTGTGCTGCTGCGGCGGCGTGTCGACATCGGCGGCTGGGACGGGGCCGTTCGTGAGGGCTTCGAGGCGGAGGAGCGCACCTATCAGCGCCGGCCGCGGGTGATGGCTCGCGCAGCAGCCGGCGCATCGGCGGCGGACCGGCTGCGGGCGGCGACCGAGGTCGCGGGCGGCGGTGGCGGCAAGGTGATGGTCGATCCCTCGCCCGAGGAGGCCGCCCGGGCGATCCTCGCCTATCTTCGCGGCATCGACGTTCTGCGGGCCTGACGGGGCAGTTGCGACGGCTCGAACCGCCGGCGGATGGCTGGGTCTTCAGCCGAGGCCGTCGAGAGCGGCGTCGGTCGGCGAGAGCGGTCCGGCGGATTTCAGCACCGCCAGCGCCCGCTCGCAGTCGCGGCCCATCTGGTCGATCAGCCCCTCGATCGACGTGAAGCGAAGCTCCGGCCGCAGATAATCGTGGAAGGTCACACCGAGGGTGCGGCCGTAGAGATCGCCGGAGAAGTCGAACAGGAACACCTCCAGCAGCGGCGCGCCGTTGTCGAAGGTGGGACGCCGGCCGAAGCTTGCGACGCCGTCGATCCGCCGCCCGTCGAGCGTCACCCGCACCGCATAGATGCCGTAGGCGAGCGCGCAATCGTCCGGCAGCCGCATGTTGGCGGTGGGATAGCCGAGTTCGCGGCCGCGCTTGTCGCCGTGGCGCACCACCGCATCGACCCGCCAGCGCCAGCCGAGCAGGCCGTTGGCGCCAGCGACGTCGCCGGCCGACAGGGCGTCGCGGATGCGGGTGGAGGAAATCTGCCCGCCCGCCTCGTCGGTGAGAGGCTCGGCGACCGTCACCTCGAAGCCGGCGCGGGCGCCCGCCTCGGCGAGAAAGGCCGGGTTGCCGGCGCGCGCCTTGCCGAAGTGGAAATTGTAGCCGACGAGAAGGTGACGCGCCCGCAGACGGCCGATGACGACCTCGTCGACGAATTCCTGCGCGGTGAGGGACGCGAACGGCCGGTCGAAGGTGGCGGTGACGAGGCCGTCGATGCCGACCGCCTGCAGAACGCGGGCCTTGAGCGCGGGCGGTGTCAGGCGGAAGATAGGCTGGTCCGGGCGAAAGACGCTGCGCGGATGCGGCTCGAAGGTGAGCGCCACCACAGGCCGCGCGCCGGCCCGCGCGATATCCCGTGCCCGCGTCAGCACCGCCTGGTGGCCGCGATGGACGCCGTCGAAATTGCCGATCGCGACCACGCCGTCCTGCAAGGCCGGCGGCACGGCCTCGAGCGGGGCCGAGAAGCCGGCATCGGCGGCAGACGAAAGGCCGGAAGCGATCATCGCGGACATCATCCTCGTTCGAAACCAGCCGCGCCGTTCACCACCTCAGCGCGGTGACGGCGGCGACCGCCTTCAGGCTGTCGCGCTCGAGCCGCGCTGCGACCGCCTTCGGATCGGGTGCGTCGTGCGGGCCGAAATCGGCCGCGTGGATGCCGCCGGTCACGAACAGCACGTCGAGCCCCTCGTTGCAGCCACCGCGCACGTCCGTCGGAAGGCCGTCGCCGACGGCCAGGATGGAGCCGTCGTCCGGCCGCGTGCCGGTCAGCGTCGCGGCGCGCGCGCGGGCCGCCGCATAGATCGGCGGATAGGGCTTGCCGGCCTGCACCACCTCGCCGCCGAAGCTCTCGTAGAGCTTGGCGAGCGCGCCCGCGCACCACACCATCCGCGTGCCGCGCTCCACCACGATATCCGGGTTGGCGGAGACGAACGGCAGGCGGCGGGCGGCAAAGCCCGCCAGCAGGTCGTGATAGTCGTCCGGCGTCTCGGTCTCGTCGTCGTAGAGGCCGGTCGCCACCACGATCTCGGCTTCCTCGGCCGGGACGAGCCGCATGCCGGTGCCCTCGTAGAGCGCCTGGTCGCGGGCGAGGCCGATATGGAACACCCGTTCGAGCCCGACGGACAGCAGATGCTCGCGCGTGACGTCGCCGGAAGTGACGACGGCGTCGTAGGCCGCGTCCTCGACGCCGAGCTCCCGCAGTTGCTCCGTCACCTGGCGGTGGCGCCTGGGCGAGTTGGTGACGAGGACCACGGTGGCGCCGCGTTCGGCCCGGTAGCGCTTCAGCGCCTCCACGGCAGCCGGAAAGCACTCCACGCCGTTGTGCACGACGCCCCAGACGTCGCAGAACAGCGTGGTATAGCGGGTGTCCACCGCGGAAAGCCCGGGGACGATCGGGACGGGATGTGCGCTCATCGCCGGTTGGGGTAGACGCAGGACCCGCCCGGGTCAAGCGCCGCGCCGCCGCAACGTGGCCGCCCGGCGCCCTGTCGACGGCGATTTCCCCGCGCTGTTGCAGTGCGGCGGCAAACGGCGCGGCACGGGCGGCACCGGCAAGGGCCGGAGTACCGCTCCCGCGCGCCGGGCGCTATGCTCGCAGGCGCCCGGACCGGTGATTCCCGGCCCAGCCGCACGCGGAACGGGGCGGGCAGGGACTGAGGAGCAGGACGAACCGATGGCCGTGATCCGGCAACTTGACGACGGCCTGATCAACCGCATCGCAGCAGGCGAGGTGATCGAGCGGCCGGCCAGCGTCGTGAAGGAACTGGTCGAAAACGCCATCGACGCCGGCGCCCACCGCATCGAGATCGTGACCGCAGCCGGCGGCAAGACGCTGATCCGCGTGGTCGACGACGGGCGCGGCATGAGCGAGGCCGATCTCGCGCTCGCGGTGGAGCGGCACTGCACCTCGAAGCTGCCCGAAGGCGACCTGATGTCGATTTCGACCCTCGGCTTCCGTGGCGAGGCGCTGCCCTCGATCGGCGCGGTGGCCCGGCTGTCCATCGCGAGCCGCACCCGCGAGGCCGATCACGCCGCGGAGATCGTGGTCGAGGGTGGGGAGAAGACCGCGCCGCGGCCGGTCGCGCTCAATCCCGGCACGCGGGTCGAAGTGGCCGACCTGTTCTTCTCCACCCCGGCTCGCCTCAAGTTCCTCAAGACCGACCGGGCCGAGGCCACCGCGGTGACCGAGATCGTGCGCCGGCTCGCCATCGCGGTGCCGGAGGTGGCGTTCACCCTGACCGGAAGCGATCGCAGCACCACCGAGTGGCCGGCGCGCAGTGGCATCGACGCCCGCGCCCGGCGCATCGCGGACACCGTGGGTGGCGAGTTCATCGACAATGCCCTGATCGTCGATGCCGGGCGGGAGGGTATCCGTCTCGAGGGGTTCGCGGGGTTGCCGAGCTACACCCGCGCCGCGGCCACCCAGCAATATCTGTTCGTCAACGGTCGCCCGGTGCGCGACCGCATGCTGATGGGCGCCCTGCGCGGCGCCTATGCCGACGTGATGGCCCGAGACCGCCATCCCGCCGCCGTGCTGTTCCTCACGCTCGATCCTCACGAGGTCGACGTCAACGTGCACCCGACCAAGGCGGACGTGCGGTTCCGCGATCCCGGGCTGGTGCGGGGGCTGATCGTCGGCGCCATCCGCGAGACCATCGGAGCCTCGCCGCACCGCGCCACAACGACCGGTACCAGCGCGGCCATTGCCGCGTTCCGTCCGGGAACCGCGCCGGCCGGCCCGGCTTCGCCGGCGGCGCGGTTCGGCTTCGGCTCGCGCCCCGCCGGCGACTGGCGGCAATCGATGTTCCGGCCGTTCGGCCCCGATGCGGCCGCGCCGGCACAGGCCGGTAGGCCCGATGAAACGGGCCTCGCGGAGGGTGCGGAAGACCCTTATAAACCGGCTTATGACCAGGCGCTCCGGCGTGACGGGGCCGGACCAGGCAGCGCGGCGCCCCAGGCAGCCTTCGGCGATCTCACGCGGCCGTCGGCCGACGCGCGCGCCGCCGCCGCGGTGCTGCCGCCGGAACGCGAGAGCTTCCCGCTCGGCGCGCCGCGGGCTCAGATCCACAGCAACTACATCATCGCCCAGACGTCGGGCGGCATGGTGATCGTCGACCAGCACGCCGCCCACGAGCGCCTCGTCTACGAACGGCTGAAGGCGGCCCGCGCCGCCCACGGCATTGAGCGGCAGATGCTGCTGGTGCCTGAGATCGTCGAACTGCCGGCGGAAGACGTCGACCGTCTCGCCGCGCGGGCGGAGGAAATCGAGGGCTTCGGCCTGTCGCTGGAGGCGTTCGGCCCCGGCGCGGTCGCGGTGCGGGAGGTGCCGGCGCTGCTCGGCACCACGGACGTCGCGGCCCTGGTGCGCGACCTCGCCGACGAGATCGCCGAATGGGACCGCGCCACCGGCCTCGAGGAGCGGCTGAACCGCATCGCATCCACCATGGCGTGCCACGGTTCGGTTCGGTCCGGCCGGCGGATGCGGGTCGAGGAGATGGATGCGCTTCTGCGCGAGATGGAGGCGACACCCAATTCCGGCACGTGCAACCACGGCCGGCCGACCTTCATCACCCTGACGCTGGCCGATATCGAACGGCTGTTCGGCCGGCGGTGAGGCCGGGCGCCGTGGTGTGCGCCACGGACGCGCTTCGGACCGGGCAGGGGAACCGCGCCTGTGCGCGGCCAGATTCCATCGGCCGGGTGGATCGCCGGGCCGGAGGGTGAGACCCCGATGCAACGGCCAGATCGCGGCCTGTTGCGCCGATCGTCGCGTCCCGCGCGGCGTGGCCTCAGGGCTCGTATCGCAGGATCAGCAGCTTCGAGATGCCCTGGCTGCGCTCGTCCACCAGCGTGTAGCCGGCGGGCAGCGTGATCTCCGCGCCCGCAGCCTCCTCCAGCACCGCCAGCGCGCCGGGCTTCAGCCAGCCGCCGGCGGCGACGCTCGCCAGGGCGGCTTCGCCGAGGCCGCGGCTGTAGGGCGGATCGAGAAAGGCGAGGTCGAACGGCGTATGGGTGCCGGCCGCGCCGAGCCGGGTGGCGTCGCGCCGGTAGATCCGCGTCTCGCCGGTCAGCTTCATGGCTTCCACGTTGCGGCGGATCAGCGCCCGCGCCTCGGCGGCCTCCTCGATGAAGAGGCAGTGCCGCGCACCGCGCGACAGCGCTTCCAGCCCGAGGGCGCCGGTGCCGGCGAACAGGTCGAGGACGCGGGCGCCCTCGACCGGATCGTCATGGCCGTGGATCAGGATGTTGAACAGGCTCTCGCGCAGCCGGTCCGCGGTCGGGCGGATATCCCGGCCGCTCGGCGTGGCGATCTGGGCGCCCTTGAAGCGTCCGGCGACGATCCGCATGACGCGCCGTCACGCCTTCGGCGGCCGCGGCCCGCGCCGCGGAGCCCCGCCACCGCCCGGTCCGCCCCGACCAGGGCCACCTCGACCGGGACCACCCCGACCAGGTCCGCCCTTCGGTCCGCCGCTTCCAGGTGCACCCCTTCCGGGGCCTCGCCCGGCACCACCGGGCTTGAAGCCGCCTTCCGGGCGTTCGCGGAAGCCGCGTGACGGCCGGTCGCCCTGAGACCGGTCGCCTTGGGGCCGATCACCCTGGGGCCGATCGCCGCGAGGCCTGTCGAACCGGCGCTCGCCGCGCCCTTCGCCTTCGGGCCGCTCGCGGAAGGGACGTGCCGGGCGTTCACCGCGCGGCCTGTCACCGCCCTCCGGGCGCTCACGGAACGGTCGCGCCGGGCGGTCGCCCTGAGGCCGCTCGCCCCGGGGCTTGTCGAACCGGCGCTCGCCGCGCCCTTCACCTTCGGGCCGCTCGCGGAAGGGACGAGCCGGGCGTTCACCGCGCGGCCTGTCACCGCCCTCGGGACGCTCACGGAACGGACGCGCCGGGCGGTCGCCTTGAGGCCGGTCGCCGCGAGGCTTGTCGAACCGGCGCTCGCCGCGTCCTTCACCTTCGGGCCGTTCGCGGAAGGGACGTGCCGGACGCTCACCGTCTCCGCGTTCGCGGAACGGCCTGGCCGGCCTGTCACCCTGCGGACGTTCGCCGCGCGGCCGGTCGGTGCGCGGGCCGTCGAACCTGCGCTCGCCGCGCTCCGGCCTGCCGCGTCCTTCGCCGTCACGCTCCCGGAGAGGACGGGACGGACGGTCGCCTTCGGCGCGCTCCCGGCGCGGACGCTCGGACGAGCGCTCGCCCTCGGCGCGGTCGCGATAGGGGCGCGACGGCCGCTCGCCACGTCCTTCTCCGCCACGTCCTTCACCGCGATACCCTTCGTTCCGGCGGCCTTCGCCATCGCGACGCTCGCGGAACGGCCGTTCGGCCCGCTCGCCGCGCGGGGTGTCGGATCCGCGTCCGCGGCCCTCGCCTTCGCTCCGCTCGGCATGGTTCGCCCACGGCGTGAAGCTGCGGGGGCGCTCGTCGCGGGTGCGCGGGCGATCGCCGCTGCGGCTGGAAGATTTGCCGCCGAAGGAACGGCCGCCATCGCGACGGCGGTCGTCGCTGCGCTCGAAATTCGGCTTCGGTTCCTCGCGGCGGATGATCGGCGCGTTCGGATCGCGGCCGTCCTCGTCCGGGGTCGCATTC
>JAEZMP010000056.1 GCA_023442215.1 Pseudomonadota bacterium | reverse complement strand
GATCTCGACGCCGGCTTCCGCTGCGGCTGCGGCGATCGCCGCGGAGAGGGCGCCGGCCGGGACCATGTGCACGAACGGCTCGCCGGGCTCGAGCTCGCCGTCGAACGACAGGAACACCGGGCGGACGAGATCGCGCAGGCGGCTGTCGGTGACCACCATTTCCTGCACCGGCTGAGCGAGCGCCTCGACGCGGTGCCAGACGCCGAGGCGGGTCAGCATCCGGCGGGCAGCGGCGGCGATGGCGAGCGCGCGCTCGTCGGAGGGGCCGCGCTGGTCGGCGGCCGGCGGCCGCGCATCGATCAGGAGGACGCGGGCGCGCGGGTCGGCATGGCGGATGGCGAGCGCCGCGGTCAGCCCGACCGATCCGCCCCCGCCCACGGCCACGTCGGCCACATCGGGGCGGGAGCGCCCCGCCGCGCCGGCGGCATGATCATCGGACATCGGACGTGTCATCTGCGATCTCCTCTGCGGCGGATGCCGGACAGGCCCCGCCGCTTGCTCCTCTGCGGCGGACACCGCACAGGCGCCCCCGCTTGCGCACGGTTGCGCCGGCTTGACACGCCGTGCCCGCCGGGCGCCCCATCTCAACCCCTCCCGCCGGCCCGCGCGCTTCGCCGCGTCGGCCGGCAGACGTGCATATATAAGAAGTAGAGAGGCCTCTCATGAACGGAGCCGTGTCGGCCCTGCTTTCGATACTCGATCTGGAACGGATCGAACACAACCTCTACCGCGGCCATAGCCCGCAGGACGGCTGGCAGCGCGTGTTCGGCGGCCAGGTCATCGGCCAGGCCCTCGTCGCCGCCTCGAAGACCGTGGAAGACGGCCGCCAGGCCCATTCGCTCCACGCCTATTTCCTGCGCGGCGGCGATCCGTCGGTTCCCATCGTCTACGAGGTCGAAAGCATCCGCGACGGCCGCAGCTTCGCCACCCGGCGGGTGGTCGCGGTCCAGCACGGGCAGCCGATCTTCCTGATGTCGGCCTCCTACCATGTGGACGAGCGCGGGCTTTCCCACCAGATCGAGATGGCCGACGTTCCTCCGCCGGAGAGTCTCGCCACCCAGCGCGAACTTCTCGCCGCCTCCATCGACAGCCTGCCGCCGGTGGTGAAGGTCTATTTCCAGCGCGACCGTCCCATCGAGGTCCGGCCCGTCGAGATCGAGCACTACGTGTCCTCCACGCCGCTGCCGCCGCGCCAGAAGGTGTGGATCCGCGTCAACGGCCCGCTCCCGGACGATCCGGCGATCCACCGCTGCGCGCTCGCCTACGCCTCGGACCTGACGCTGCTCGACACCTCGCTGTTCGCCCATGGCCGGCGGGTGTTCGATCCCGACCTTCTGCTGGCAAGCCTCGACCACGCGATGTGGTTCCACCGTCCGTTCCGCGCCGACGACTGGCTGCTCTACGACCAGGACAGCCCAACGGTCGGCGGCGGGCGCGGATTCAATCGAGGGCTGGTATTCGACAGGCAAGGCCGCCTTGTCGCTTCGACAGCGCAGGAGGGTGTCGTTCGACTGAACGACGGCCGAGACTGACGGATCGCAAACTGCCATTTAATTAGGCACATTGGTGCCGCGCGCAGTGCATATATGCGGCACTAAAGGTTCGGATCGATGGTCGTTCTGTGGACATGGATAAAATTGAAGCAATGAGGCGCGGGACCGCGCAATAGGATTGCGCATGGACGCGGCGATCGTCAGGATGTGGCGGAAACGTGGCATTCTCCCTGCCGCGGGACCGGGCGGCGAGCGGCGACTGCGCCCGGACATACCGATTGCGCTCTGACGGAGTTTTCGACGATGAAGATCGTTTCCGCCATCATTAAGCCCTTCAAGCTTGAAGAGGTGCGCGACGCGTTGATCGGTATCGGCATCGTCGGCATGACGGTGACGGAAGTAAAAGGCTATGGCCGACAGAAGGGGCACACGGAGATATACCGTGGTGCCGAATATATCATCTCGCTGGTACCAAAGCTGAAGATCGAGTTGATCGTCGATGACGGTGTCGTCGATGAAGTGATCGCCGCCATCGTCGGCTCGGCGAAGACCGGCCACATCGGCGACGGCAAGATCTTCGTCCACGGTATCGACCGCGCCGTGCGGATCCGCACCGGCGAAGAGGATCTGGCCGCGCTCTGAGCTGGCGGGTCGCCGTCCCGCCGCCACCGGCAGAGTGGAAATGTCGCGCCCCGCAGCCCGGTGGTCCGCTTTCGTCCTCCCCGCGCGCGAACGTGTGCGATCGGGAGCCGGGCGGCGCCTTTGGTCCGATTGAAAACGCGGGCAACCTCCTGCCCTTCCTGAATCTCCGGTGCTTCCGCTCTCTGTCTCCCACCAGAGGAGGGGCGCGCTTTCGCGCCTTGGCTGTGCCGCGCGGCTGCCGCCGCCGCGTGAGGCGCGCGACGGCCTGTCGGCGCCGGGCGCACGAGGCCCACTGGCCAGCCGCGTCATGCCCGGCTCACGGGGGCGCCCGGACCGGCGCGCACGCCCATCTCATGAGCTTCGTTGAAGATCGCATCCGGCGGCGACACCGGACGGGCGACGCCGGACGGCCGCCGGAGCATTGGCCGGGCGGGCCGCCTTGAGGGGCGTTTCCGGCTTTTTATCGCACGAAATGCCGGGTCGGCGCCGAGTTGGCACGCGGTTTGATTCCTAGGAGCGCACGGGCATGCCGGGCACGGGGACTTCCCCTCGCGTCGGGCGGGACCCTTGGCGCCGGAGCAGGGCTGCGGTCGGATCGGCGGGGCGGCGCTCCGGGGCAAGCGATCTCGATCAACCTCTCCGATCAATACGAGCGGGAAGCACCATGAAAATCGTGATGGCGGTCATCAAGCCATTCAAGCTCGACGAGGTCCGCGAGGCCCTCATGTCCATCGGGATCCAGGGCCTGACGGTCACGGAAGTCAAAGGGTACGGGAGGCAGAAGGGCCATACGGAAATCTATCGTGGTGCCGAATATGCGGTGACCTTCCTGCCGAAGCTGAAGATCGAGGTGGCCGTCGCGTCGGACGCCGTCGACAAGACGGTCGAGACGATCGTCGGGGCCGCCAAGACCGGCCAGATCGGCGACGGCAAGGTGTTCGTCTACGCGATCGACCAGGCCGTCCGCATCCGCACCGGCGAGACCGACGCCGACGCGTTGTGAGCGGATCGCCTGGCCATTCCCCCCGAATTTCCAAGGAGAGAGAAGTAATGTCCCTTACGGCCCTCACGCGCCGGCTGCTGCCAGCCTCGGCGTTTACCTTGCTCGCCACGGGCGTGGCGTTTGCGCAGGATGCCGCGGCGCCCGCCGCGCCGGCGGCTCCGGCCGTGCCGACGATCAACACCGGCGACACCGCCTGGATGCTGGTTTCGACGGTGCTGGTGCTCCTGATGACCATCCCGGGCCTCGCGCTGTTCTACGGCGGTCTGGTGCGCACCAAGAACATGCTGTCGGTGCTGATGCAGGTGCTGACGATCACCGCGGTGCTGGTGATCGTGTGGTGCGTGTACGGCTACAGCCTCTCCTTCACCAGCGGCAACGCCTTCATCGGCGGCTTCGAGAAGCTGTTCCTCGCCGGGGTCACGCCGGCCTCCGTCTCGGGCACCATCCCGGAATATGTCTTCATCTGCTTCCAGATGACCTTCGCGGCCATCACGCCGGCTCTGGCGGTCGGTGCCTTCGCCGAGCGCATGAAGTTCTCGGCGGTCATCCTGTTCGCGATCCTGTGGGCGACCTTCGTCTACTTCCCGATCGCGCACATGGTGTGGGGCGGCGCTGGCAGCCTGATCTTCGACTGGGGCGCGCTTGACTTCGCCGGCGGCACCGTCGTTCACATCAATGCCGGTGTGGCTGGCCTCGTGGGCGCCATCCTGGTCGGCAAGCGCATCGGCTACGGCAAGGAAGCGCTTCCGCCGCACTCCATGACCCTCACCATGGTCGGCGCCTCGCTGCTGTGGGTCGGCTGGTTCGGCTTCAACGCCGGCTCGGCGCTCGCCGCCAACGGCACCGCTTCGCTGGCGATGATCACCACCTTCACCGCCACCGCCGCCGCCATCGTGTCCTGGGCCGTCGTCGAGGCGATCGCCCGCGGCAAGCCGAGCATGCTCGGCGCGGCTTCCGGCGCGGTCGCCGGCCTCGTCGCCGTCACCCCGGCCGCCGGCTTCGTCGGCCCGATGGGCGCGATCATCCTCGGCCTGGTCGTCAGCCCGATCTGCTACTTCTTCGTCTCCACGGTGAAGAACTCGCTCGGCTACGACGACAGCCTCGACGTGTTCGGCGTGCACGGCATCGGCGGCATCGTCGGCGCCATCGCCACCGGCATCCTGGTCGCGCCGGCTCTGGGCGGCGTCGGCCTCGACGGCTACTCCATGGGCCATCAGGTGTTCGTGCAGATCAAGGCGATCGTCGTCACCGTGCTGTGGACCGGCATCGGCTCGCTGATCATCTTCAAGGTCATCGACCTGATCGTCGGCCTGCGGGTTCCGGTGGAAGCCGAGCGCGAGGGCCTCGACGTCTCGTCCCACGGCGAGTCGGCCTACCACTACTGACCGGACGCCCTCTCCGGCCGGGCCTTCGGGCGCCGGCCGGACCGCGGCAGCCAGTCCCCGCGCCACGTGGGGACGCACACACC
>JAEZMP010000043.1 GCA_023442215.1 Pseudomonadota bacterium | reverse complement strand
GAAGCTGGATCGGCACGGTGTAGACGATCGGCATGATCGCTTCGGGCATCTCCGGCATCAGGATGACCTCGGCCGGCTTGATCCCGGCATGCTCCAGTCCCTTCTGATCGGTGATCAGCACGATCCGGCCGCCACGGGCCGCGACCTCCTGCATGTTCGAGGCCGTCTTCTCGAACAGACGGTCGAACGGGGCGATCACGACCACGGGCACGTCTTCGTCGATCAGCGCGATCGGGCCGTGCTTGAGCTCGCCGGCGGCATAGCCCTCGGCATGGATGTAGGAGAGTTCCTTCAGCTTCAGCGCCCCTTCGAGCGCGATCGGATAGGCGATGCCGCGGCCGAGATAGAGCACGTCGCTGACACGGTGAAGGCGGCGGGCGATCGCCTCGATGGTGCCTTCCAGCGCCAGAGCGTCGGACACGAGGCGGGGCGCCTCGCCAAGCGCCGCGACCAGCGCATGCTCGGCGGCCGCATCGAGGTGGCCGCGGGCGCGGCCGGCCGCGACGGCGAGCGAGGCCAGCACTGCGAGCTGGCAGGTGAACGCCTTGGTGGAGGCGACGCCGATTTCGGGGCCGGCGAGCGTCGGGATCGCCAGATCGGATTCCCGCGCGATGGTCGATGTCGGCACATTGACGATGGAGGCGATGGTCTGGCCGCCCTCGCGGCAATAGCGCAGGCTCGCCAGGGTATCAGCCGTCTCGCCCGACTGGGAAATGAACAGGGCGAGCCCGCCCGGCGCCAGCGGCGCCTCGCGGTAGCGGAACTCCGATGCGACATCGATGTCGACCGGCAGCCGCGCGAGCTGCTCGAACCAGTACTTGCCAACAAGGCCCGCATAGTTGGCTGTGCCGCACGCGGTGATCGAAAGCCGCGGCAGGGCTGCGAAGTCGATCTTGCCTTCGCCGGGAGGCCGGGCCGTTCCCGCGCCGAAATCCAGATATTGCGCGAGCGTGCGCGACAGCACGTCGGGCTGCTCGTGGATCTCCTTCTCCATGAAATGGCGGTAGTTGCCCTTCTCCACCAGCAGCGCGTTGGTGCGCAGCACCGTCACCGGCCGCTTCACGGGCTTTCCGGCGGCGTCGAAGATTTCGTATCCGGCGCGGTGCAGAACCGTCCAGTCGCCCTCTTCAAGATAGATGATACGATCGGTTAAAGGAGCGAGCGCGATCGCGTCGGAACCGAGAAACATCTCGCCATCGCCGACGCCGACCGCAAGCGGCGAGCCGCGCCGGGCGCCGATCAGGAGATCGTCCTCACCCTCGATCAGGATCGCGAGCGCGAACGCGCCACGCAGCCGGGCGAGCGTCGACGCGACGGCCTCGCGGGGCGTCGCGCCTGCCTTGAGGGCAAAGGCGATCAGTTGCGCGATGACTTCGGTATCGGTGTCGCTCTCGAACACGGCACCACCGGCGATGAGTTCGTCCTTGAGCGGGCGGAAGTTCTCGATGATGCCGTTGTGCACCACGGCAACGGGACCGGCGACGTGGGGATGGGCGTTGCGCTCGGTCGGCGCACCGTGGGTGGCCCAGCGGGTGTGACCGATGCCGGAGGTACCTTCGAGCGGCTCTGCGGCGACGAGCGCTTCCAGGTTCCGCAGCTTGCCCGGCGCGCGGCGCCGGACGAGAACGCCATCTTCAAGCGTCGCGATGCCCGCGGAATCGTAGCCACGATATTCGAGGCGCTTCAGGGCGTCCAACAAACGCTCGGCAACCGGAGCCCGGCCCAGAATTCCGACGATGCCGCACATGGCTGTTCTCCTTGCAACGCAACAGGCTGCGATCTAGCGGCCTGCCGCGCCGATTCCCAAATCACACTCGGTATCGTTTCGTGACGCCGAGGGCGGATGCGGGAACCGCGTCAGTGACTGCCGCTGCCGCCTTCGGCCTTGCGGCGCGCCTGGTCCTCGCGGATCGCCCGCCCCCGGCCTTCCTTGACGACCTGGCGGCCGCGGGCGATGGCGAGGGCATCGGCCGGCACGTCCGTCGTGATGACGCTGCCCGTGCCGACGTAGGCGCCGTCGCCGATGGTGACGGGCGCGACCAGCGCCGAGTTGGAGCCGATGAAGGCACCGGCGCCGATCTCGGTGTGGTGCTTGAAGGTGCCGTCGTAATTGCAGACGATGGTGCCGGCGCCGATGTTGGCGCCCGCCCCGACCCGCGCGTCGCCGACATAGCTGAGGTGGTTGAGCTTGGCGCCCTCTTCGATCCGGGCCGCCTTGACCTCGACGAAGTTGCCGACCCGAACCTTCTCGCCGAGATCCGCGCCCGGACGCAGCCGCGCGAACGGGCCGATCCGGGCGTCGCGCCCGACATGGGCCCCTTAGATGTGGCTGAACGACAGGATTTCCACGCCGTCTTCGACGCTGACGCCCGGGCCGAACACCACGTTGGGCTGCACGACGACATCGCGGCCCAGCCGGGTGTCGTGGCTGAAGAACACGGTTTCCGGCGCGAGCAGCGTGGCGCCTTCCGCAAGCGCGCGCCGACGGGCGCGCTTCTGGAACGAGGCTTCGCAATCGGCGAGCTGCGCGCGGTCGTTGACGCCCTGCACCTCTTCCTCGCCGGTCACCTCCACCTCCACGGTGAGGCCGCGGGCATTGGCGATCTCCACGGCGTCCGTCAGGTAGAACTCGCCCTTGGCATTGGCATTGCCGATCGCATCGAGCAGGCCGAGCACATGGGCGCCGCGGAAAGCGATGATGCCGGAATTGCAGAGGCGCACCGCCTTCTCCGCCGGGGATGCGTCCTTCTCCTCACGGATGGCCTTGAGCCGGCCGCCTTCGACGAGAAGCCGGCCGTACCCCGTGGGATCGGCGGCCTCGAAGCCGAGCACGGCGAGATCGGCACCGGCCGACAGGCGGGCACGCAGCCGCGCGATCGTACCCGGCTCGACCAGCGGGGCATCGCCATAGAGCACGATCACCTCTCCGGCCCCGCGCTCGAGCGCATCGCGCGCCGAAAGCACGGCATGCGCGGTGCCGCGCCGCTCCCTCTGCTCGAACACCTCGTAGGCGATATCGAGCGCGGCGGCCGGCTTCGCCAACGCCTTGCCCACGCGTTCACCGCCGTGGCCAACGACGAGCGCGATGCCGTCGGCTCCGGCAGCGGCGGCGGCGTCGAGCACGTGCGCGGCCATCTCGCGCCCACCCACCTTGTGCAGCACCTTGGGGAGCGACGAGCGCATCCGCGTTCCCTCGCCCGCGGCCAGGATCACGGCAAGGCAGAGGCGAACGGCGGAACCGTCCGGGCTGGACGCGGGAGCGGCGGAGGGCGAAGCGGTCATGAGAGCGTTCCTGAAGGATGGTCTTTCCAGCCGGAAATACCGGATATCCCCGGAAGAAATCCGATGGCCAGCCGCTTGTGGCGATGGCGTGGCATTCCGTCAAGCGCGGGCCGGCGCGAGGCATGTTCGATTCGACATGTTCGATTCGGCTTGCGTTCCCCGCCGGCTTCAACACACTCCGCGCTGACGCCGCCGACGGCGCCCGCCATGCATCGGGGCCGTCGTTCGACCCAACCCGACCAACCGGTCGGTGACAAGGAGCCATTCGTCATGATGTCCGCCAAGCGCCCGCGCATCGGGGCCGGTCTGGCAGCCCTGCTGCTGACCTCGTGCCTTTCCGGCGCCGCCTTTGCCGCCGCCCCCACCGGCAACCCGATCGCAGACGCGTTCCTCGCCGGCCTCGAAGCCCGCGGCTTCAAGGACGTGACGGTCGAGAGCGTGACCGGGGACAGCGACACCGCCGAGCTGAAGGGCATTCGCGCCGTGGAAGACCGCCCGGCCGAGCCCCCCGCCGCAGCCGCGAAGCCGGACGCCGCCGCGCCGGATGCTGCCAAGCCGGATGCCGCCACGAGCGATTCGGGTGGCGATGCGGGCGGCGACGTGGGCGATGCGACGAATGAGAGCGGTGGCGAAAGCGCCACCGGGCAGGCCGCCCCGGCCGAGCCCGCTACGCCTCCCGCGCCGGTCGCCCCGATGGTGCTGACCGTCAATCACCTGCTGATCGACAACGCGGGCGTCGACGGCGGCCGCATCAAGGCGGGCGTGTTCAACGCCGACGGCCTGTCCTTCGTCGACGACGAGAGCAAGCTCACCGTCGGCAGCCTTGCGGCCTCGGACATCGAGATCCCCTCCGCCG
>JAEZMP010000585.1 GCA_023442215.1 Pseudomonadota bacterium | reverse complement strand
GCCACAATGCGCTCGACAAGCTGGGCGGCGCGCTCGCGCGGGCCGGAGAACACGGCCGCTCCGGCATGGTGGTCGTCACCAGCCGGGTTTCCATCGAGATGGTGCAGAAGACCGCCGCGATCGGCGCGCCGATCCTCGTTGCCGTTTCCGCGCCGACGAGCCTTGCGATCGAGGCGGCCGAGGTGGCAGGGCTGACGCTGGTCGCGGTCGCGCGCGCGGACGGCTTCGAGGTGTTCACCCATGCCCACCGCATCGCCGGCCTCGCGGGCGACTATGAGGCGGACGACGGTTCCACACGCGAACGGGAGACGGGCGATGCCGGCTGACGCGACGGCGGGACAAGCGGCGGATGCGGCGGCGCACGCCTTCGATCCGGCGGTGAAGCTGACCCGGATGGCGAACCAGATTGCGACCTTCTTCGCCCATCAGGGCGGGGAGGGCGCCGAGGCACGGGAGCAGGCGGTCGCCGCTGTCGCCGATCATCTGGTGAAGTTCTGGGATCCCCGGATGCGGCGGCAGATCCGCGCCCACCTCGCCGCCGGCGGCGCGGGGCTGGATCCACTCGCGCGCGACGCGGTGGCACGCCTGAGGGACTGAGGTCCGGCGCCCGCCCGTTGCGGTGCGCCGCCGCCCCCCACAAACCGCGATGCCGCGCAAGCGCCGCCTGCGTGCCGCTCCTAGCCGCCGTTATTTCGGGGCGCCGGACAGCGCGTCGCGCAGGGTGGCGGCATCCTTCTTCAGAACCTCGATCGCCGCCGGCGTGCGGCCGCTCGCCTTCAGGATCGCCTTCGGCAGCGCCTTCGCCTCCTCGCGCAGCGCCCGGCCGGCGTCGGTCAGGCGAATGCGCACTTGGCGCTCGTCGTCGGGATCGCGCAGGCGGCGGATCTTGCCGGTCGCCTCCAGCCGCTTCAAAAGCGGCGTCAGCGTGCTCGATTCCAGAAACAGCCGCTCGCCGATCCGCCCGACGGTCTGATCGTCCTCCTCCCACAGCACCAGCATGACGAGATATTGCGGGTAGGTGAGGCCGAGCGCGTCGAGCAGCGGCTTGTAGGTGCGCGTCAGCGCATGGCCCGCGGAATAGATCGCGAAGCAGAGCTGGTTGTCGAGCCGGAGGATATCGGCGGCACGGTCTTCGGCCGCTTCGCCGGCGCGGGCACCAGGCGCCGCCTCACGCGGGGAGGGGGACTTCACGGACGCGGACTTTCCTGACGCAGCCATTGGTGAAACTCCGGAACGATGTGTCTTCCGACGAGAGCGCATGCCCACCCATGCCACGGCAACCGCCATGCCGGTTACCCCCGTCCCCCCGGACAAAGGACCGCCATTTGGCCGGGGTTCCCGGAGGGGCAAGTTGGGTCGGCGGCGGACACAAGCGCCACGGCGCCTACAATATTTATCGCGCGACTGAATCGCCAGCGCCAAGATTGCATGGCAGGCATCGCAGAAATTGATTGCAAACGATTAAATCGTGTGCGATATGAATTCCTGTCGAAGCGACGGCGGCCACTATCCGCCGAAGCGGTGGCCTTCGGTCGGGCGATGTCGTCCGGCGGGAGGGCGCTTGAGCCGGCTTCGATGCTGGCGCGGGCTTGCCGGAGGCGGGAATCCCGCCGGCGCGTGCCCGAGCCGATGAGTTGACGAAATTTCACCGCGAGCGGTCGCCCGTGCCCGGCGTTGCCGGAATGAGGTCGCTCCAGCACACCGACAGGAGGCTACCATGGCCATTCTCTACCGCACCCAGTCCACCGCTACCGGCGGCCGCGACGGCTCGGCGACCAGCGCCGACGGCAAGTTCTCGGTCAAGCTTTCGGTTCCGAAGGAACTCGGCGGCCCCGGCGGCGAGGGCTCCAACCCCGAGCAGCTGTTCGCCTCGGGCTATTCCGCCTGCTTCCTCGGCGCGCTGAAGTTCGTGGCCGGCAAGGAGAAGGTGCAGATCCCGGCCGACGCCACCGTCACCGCCGATGTGGGTATCGGCCCGCGCGACGACGGCACCGGCTTCGGGCTCGACGTGGAGCTGACCGTGAAGCTTCCGGGTATCGACCCGGCCGTCGCCCAGGACCTGGTCTCCAAGGCCCACATCGTGTGCCCGTATTCCGAAGCCACCCGCAAGAACCTCGACGTCCGCCTCAAGATCGCCTGATCGCCGGCCGGACGGCCCGAAGAACCTCCCGAACGACCAAGGGCGCCCCACGCGGGCGCCCTTTTGCGTTTGTGGGGTGGCCCGAGGCGCGGCGGCAGCGTCCGCGTGGGCACGACGCTTGCCCGACATTCCGAACGTCCGCCTTCGCACGATGTTGACGGCGTTCTCGTGTCGCAAGCCATTCTGGATGGAAGGCTCATGGCGCGCCTGTGCCTGTCGATTGCAGGTGGCAACTTCAAAGGCAGCAACTTCACGGGATGGACGGGCTGTCGCCTCCAAGGCGGGGCCGGGATAGATGGCCGATCGGGCCCGGCGAACGCGGCGGACGCGCAGGTCGCGGAGCCGGGCGTTCGAGGTCAGGCGGTGCGCGGCACGGGTGGCGGGTCGGCGAAGAGCGTCTTGGCCATGAAGGCGACGAAGACCGCGATCTTGGGCGAGGTATGGCGGCTCGCCGGCCAGAGGATGTGAAAGGCGCCGACATCGGCAATGTAGGCGTCGAGCACGCTGACCAAAGTTCCCCGCTCCAACTGCCGGCGCACGGCGAACAGCGGCAGGCAGGCGAGGCCGAAGCCTTCCTCAGCGAGGTAGATTTGTGGTTCCAGCGTGCTGGCGACGCTGGTGACCGGCAGTTCGATCGCGATTTCGCTTCCGTCTCTCCGCAGCGGCCAACGCTCCAGCTTCCCCGTCGAGGGGAAACGGTGATGGTGGCAGGCGTGCTGCGCAAGGTCCTCCGGATTGAGCGGCGTACCCCTGGCGGCGAGATAGTCGGGAGAAGCCACGATACGGTGCGAGAAGGTGCCAAGCTTGCGCGTCATCAAGCGGGAATCCTGCGCCTCGCCGGTGCGGATCACGGCATCGAAGCCCTCGTCGATGACGTCGACCAGCCTGTCGGTAAAGTCGAGATCGAGTTCGATCTCGGGATAGGCCCGCATGAAGGCCATCACCGCCGGCATCATGAGCATACCGATCAGGGGCAGGCTCACTCGCAGCTTGCCGCGGGGCGCCTCGCGCGTCTGCGAAAGTTCGAGCTCGGCCGCCTCGATCTCGCAGAGGATCTTGCGGCAGCGGTCGCGGAACAGGCTGCCTTCGGGCGTCAGCGTAATCGAGCGCGTCGAGCGGTGAAACAGTCTGACGCCGAGCCGTTCCTCCAGCCGCGCCACCGCCTTGCCGATCGCCGATGCCGAAACACCGAGCTGCCGCCCGGCCGCCACGAAGCTGCGTGTTTCGGCCGCCTGCAGGAAAGCGCTGAGCCCCGCCATCTGGTCGATCATCGTCGCACCTCCGATTGCGGATCATTACGTCCTTAAAGAACGGACCTCCAGCGTATTTTTCCGCCGTGCAGGAGAGCCTACCGTTCATCTCGTTCAAACGAGAAGGTTGGCGGGAAGCATGACGACCGAGACGATTGTTCGCGCCGATACGGCACCCGGCTCGCAGGCGGCCGCCCGGTTGCCGGTTTCGGGCCTGCTCGCACTGGCGACGGCGGCCTTCATCACCATCCTGACCGAGGCACTGCCGGCCGGGCTTCTGCCGCAGATGAGCGACGATCTCGATGTTTCGCCCACGCTTGTCGGTCAACTCGTCACCGCCTATGCGGTGGGCTCGCTGCTCGCGGCGATCCCGCTGACAGCCGCGACGCAAGGCGTTCGTCGACGCCCGCTGCTGCTCTGCGCGATCGCCGGCTTCACCGTGGCGAATACCGTGACGGCGCTGTCGGCGGACTACGCGGTGACGCTTGTCGCCCGCGTCATCGCCGGCGTCTCGGCCGGGCTGCTGTGGGCCCTGGTGGCGGGCTATGCCGCGCGCATGGCCCCGGAGCATCTCAAGGGCCGTGCCATCGCGATCGCCATGGTCGGCACGCCGCTGGCGCTGGCTCTCGGCATCCCGGCCGGAACCTTTATCGGTGCCGTACTCAGCTGGCGAACGGCCTTCCTCGGCATGAGCCTCATGACGTTGCTGCTGATCGGATGGGTGCTTTGGCAAGTACCGGACTTCGCCGGGCAACCGGCGGAACGGCGGGCCGGATTTCGTCAGGTCTTCCGGCTGCCCGGCGTGCGTCCGATCCTGCTGGTGACGCTGCTCTTCGTGCTGGCGCACAACGTCCTCTACACCTACATCGCGCCGTTCCTTGCATCGGCAGGGCTGGCGACCCGCGTCGATCTCGTCCTCTTCGCCTTCGGCGCCGCCGCGCTTGGCGGCATCGCACTGACCGGCCTGCTGATCGACCGGCATCTGCGCAGCCTCGTTCTCGCGAGTACGACCCTGTTCCTTGGCGCCAGCCTCTCGCTCGGTCTCTGGAGCGACGAACCAGGGCCGGTTCTCATCGCCGTCGCAGTCTGGGGCCTCGCCTTCGGCGGCGCCGCAACCCTGTTCGAGACGGCACTCGCCGAGGCCGCGGGCGACGCCGCCGATCTCGCGCAGTCGATGCTGGTCGCGGCCTGGAACGTGGCCATTGCCGGCGGCGGGCTGATCGGGGGTGTGCTGCTCGACACAGTCGGCGTCGCGGCCTTCCCGTGGGTGCTGATCGCGCTGCTCGTCCCGGCTTTTCTCATCGCCCGCGCGGCGCGACGCCACGGCTTTCCATCGGCCTGACCAATCCGCGCTCCATCGATCACCATGAAGGATTCCACCCATGCACGCGCTCACGCCGAGCCCTGTTTCCCGCTCCACTTCCGTGCCGGCGATCGGAGAGCGTCTCGACGCGGCCATCGCGCAGGCGATCGCCCAGAAGCGCATCGTCGGTGCCGTCGCGTTGGTCGCTCGCGATGGCGAGGTCATCTATCGACGCGCCATGGGCATGGCGGATCGGGAGACGAACCTGCCGATGCGGGGGGATGCCTTGTTCCGGCTCGCCTCGGTCTCGAAGCTGTTCGTGTCGGTCGCAGCACTGGCGCTCGTTGCGCAGGGACGGCTTTCGCTCGACGAGCCGATCACGGCATGGCTGCCCGCATTCCGCCCCACGCTGCCGGGCGGCGAGCCCGCGACAGTCACGGCCCGGCATCTGCTGTCCCACACACCTGGCCTGAGCTATGGCTTCCTGGAACCGGAGGACGGCCCCTATCATCGCGCCGGCGTCTCCGACGGTATGGACAGATCAGGCCTCTCGCTCGACGAGAACCTCCGCCGTCTGGCTTCGGTCCCGCTGCTGTTCGCGCCCGGCACGGGCTGGACCTATTCGCTGTCGATCGATGTCCTCGGCGCGGTCGTGGCTGCGGCGTTCGGTGCGTCGTTACCCGATGCCGTTCGCTCGCTGGTCACCCGGCCGCTCGGTCTCGCCGACACCGGCTTCGGCGTTTGCGACCCGGCAAGGCTTGCCGCGGCGTATGCCGATGATCGGCCCCAACCGCGCCGCATGCGGGAGCCCGATCGCATCCCGATGCTGGAAGGCCTTGCCGATATCGACATGGACCCGGCGAGGGCCTTCGACGTGGAGGCCTTCCCGTCCGGCGGCGCAGGCATGATCGGCACGGCCGATGATACCTTGCGCCTGCTGGAGACGCTGCGCCGCGGAGGCGGCTCTCTGCTTCCGCCGGATCTCGTCGCTGAAATGGCACGCGTCCAGACGGGCAGCCTTCCCGTCGCCGGCTGGCCAGGCTGGGGCTACGGCCTCGGATTCTCGATCCTGAAGGATGCGGCCGAGACGGGCAGCCCGGAAACTCCCGGCACCTGGCGATGGGGTGGTGCCTACGGCCATTCCTGGTTCGTCGATCCCACAGAGAAGCTCAGCGTGGTCGTGTTCACCAATACCGCCCTCGAAGGCATGTCCGGCGGCGGGCGCTTTCCGCAGGAGATCTGCCGGGCAGTTCACGGCCGATGATGGTCTGGCCCGTCCGCGCCCAACCACGGCGCGCGGACAGATCTCTGTCGCCGTGGAACGCCTTCGGACCAGAGTGGCGACTCCGGGGAGGGGGCGCCCGAGGCATCGCCCCGGGTTATGCTCTAGCCGCGACGGTCTGGCCGCGACGCGAAGATATCTCCCTGACGACGACGCGGTTTCGTCCGCCGGCCTTGGCGTCATAGAGGGCGCGATCGGCGACCTCGAGAAGTTCCGGCCATGTGCATGAGGCCCCGCGCGGCACGGCAACACCGAAGCTCGTCGTGACGGAGATGGTTGTATCCGGACTGATTTCGATGGTGTGGGAGGCGATGATTGACCTCAGCCGCTCTGCGAGGCCGGGTGCGTCCTTCTCGGTCGAGATGATCAGGAACTCTTCGCCGCCATAGCGGATGCAAACATCGCTTTCGCGAACCTCCGCCACCAGAAGGCGTGCAATCTCCGTCAGAACGATGTCGCCTGCGGTGTGACCGTATCGGTCGTTGACGGTCTTGAAGTGGTCGATGTCGGCCATGATAGCCGCGGTTGCATTGCCGGGCGGGCGCGGCAGCAGACGCTCCAGTCTCGCCCGGTTGCTCAGCCCCGTCAAAGGATCGCGCTCGGCGAGCTTGCGCAGGTCGGCGGCGATGCGCTCGGTCAGGAAGCCGGAAACGAACAAGGCGATTGCGAAATAGCACAATACCTGGATGAAGAAGACGAGAGCAATCCGATCCGGACGGGCCGTTCCGGAGACAATCATCGAGATACCGGCGAGAAAGTCAAAAGCAAACAAGATCAACGTTGCCGCAAGCAACTTGCGGGAAAGCAGATGCTCGGTAGCATCGCGTCTGTAGACGTCGACGGCCGCGGCGGACAGAAACATGAAGGCCGCCACATGGAAGATCACGGCGCGCTCAAGATCCGAACCGAGAGCGCCCGTTGCCACGGCAAGCCCAAGGCAGCCCAAAGGCACCAACACCAGAATATTCTCGTCGCCCGACTTTCTCTGGCCTCGGCTGAGCCGGCAGAGACCCGCCCAGATGAACGCATAGCCCGTCACGCCGAGCCACAGGCTGGCGCTTTGCCAGAGCCAGTCGGGCACGCGCCGCTGTTCCCCCATGGCGGCGAACAAGGCCCCGAGCGCCTGCGTGCCGTAACCCGTGCCGAGCCAACCCAGAGCAACCGGCTTTACGCCGAGTCGGCGCAAATGAAAGAAGGCACCGCAGCCCGCCAGAAGCACGACCACATGCAGCACCAGGACGGTTGAGAGGTCGAGCTCGATCATCGCGAGAGATTTTTTCTTTATTTGACTCGCCTTACTAGGGCGAACGCGCGTCATATATCGTCATTATACACAATATTTCCAATAGGCATTGTATCTGGATCGATCGCATGGCGGAGATGTCGCTGCGGGCGCCGGGGGCGATCGATGAGAAAGATCAGCGCGGGCGCTAGCCGGCATCGGGAGCGAGCAGGCTGCGAAGCATCGCCTCCCCCTCGCTGAGATCACCCACGATCAGCGATTTCCGCCCGGCCGCCTCCACGATCAGGGACGGCGTCGCGAAAATGCTGCGCTCGAAGGCGGCCTTGGGATCCTTCAGGACGTCCACGACGATAAGATCGACGGGCCGATCGAGCTGTTGCAGGTAGCGGCCGAGATTCTCGGCGGCGCGGCGCGAATTGCGGGTGTCGCCGGCCACATAGAGTTCCAGCCGGCACCCCGCTGCCGGCATCCCGCCGGAATGGCCGGACGTGACGGTCTGCATCATTCGGCCTCCCCATCCGGGACGGCCGGCGTGCTGCTGCGGCGAGCGAACATGCGGTCGCGCCGCTCGATCTCCATCCGCATGCCCTCATCTTCCTGGAAGCGCAGCCGGTGGAGATCCTGACGGCATTCGCCGATCTCGACATCGATGTCGGCGCGACGTCGTTCGAGTTCCTCGATTTTGCGGGCTGCCTCGCGCTCGGCGCGTTCCGCCTCCGCTCGCGACGCACGGACTGCGAGCTCGTTCGCGCGCTCCTTCTGCCATCGCAGGGACCCCATGAGCACCGCGCCGTCCTCGGTAAAGGCCTCCGCGATGGTGATCCCGCTGTCGGAGAGCAACAGCTCGCCAACCTGGTTGGAATGCGCGGTGCCGCGAGACTTCACGATGGTCAGTCCACGATTTCTCTCGCCTGCCTGAACGAGATAGGACAGGTGAATCCAGTTGTCGCAGAGGCTGGAGACGTAGGAGCGCGTCGACTCGGCTTCCATTGCGTTGCGCTCGAGCAGGCTCGTCATCATCACGGTGATGCCCTCGCTCTTGCAGAGCTGCACCAGCCGTCGGACGGCATTCTGCGCGCCGAGCCCATGGTTGAAGACCGAGATCGGATCGATCAGCAGATGGCGCGGACGATGAAGATAGACCTGAGTGGCAATCTCATGGGCGAACTCGTCCGGTCCGGCTGAACGATTGACCATGCCATGCATGCGCAGCAAGCCGGATGCCAGATGAGGTTTGAGATCGGTCGAAACCGAGGCCACGTTCCGGACGACTTCTTCCGGGCTCTCGTCGAAGAAGATTCCGAGCGCGCGTTCCCCCGCGCCGCATCCCGCCTCCAGGAATCGTGTGCCCAGGGTCGTCTTGGCTGTTCCGGGCGATCCGGACAGCAGGGTGCTGCTCGCCCTGAACAACCCACCCCCCATCATGTCATCCAGGCGGGCGACACCCGTCGATGTCCGGTCGGTACTGACAGCCGGGGGTGTCGGCTCCGACTCGATCGCGGCGATCTCGATGCCGTTCTCCGTGATGATGAACGGCACGCGGCTCTGCCCGTGAGGCGAGCCACGATATTTCTGGATCCGAAGCCCGCGATTGGCGAGCCCGTCTTCCGTGCCACGCTCCAGTTCTATGACACAGTCCGCGATATACTCGGCAATGTCCTCCACACCGTCGCTGTTATCGGACTTCAGCTTCAGCGTCAGCATGACCGTGACGGGGCGTTGCTCGGCATATTCCTGAATGCGCAGCAGTTCGCCTCTCTGGGTCGAAGTCTTGTCGAGAACGGACAACAGGGCGTCGATGCCGTCGAACACCATCACGCTGTCTTCGTCCGGCGTGATGACGCTGCCGGCACTGGCCAGAAGACCGGCAAGATCGAAACCGCCACACAGCACGACTTCGCTGCGCAGACGTGCGTCAAGAATGTGGAATCGGCCGGAGTCGAGCACCTCTCGAGCCCTCCAGCCGAAGGCAAGCGCGCCCTGACGGATGCTCTGCGGCGACTGCTCGAACGACACGAACACCCCGTGGCCGCCATCGCGCACCAGATTGATCACGGACTGGAGAGCGAACACGGTCTTGCCCGCGCCCGCACTCCCGACGACGGCCGAGATCCGGCGAAGCGGCAAGCCGCCGCCCGAAAGACGGTCGAAACCCGCAATGCCCGTTGGCGTCTTGGCGGCGACTTCCCGGTCCTCGATCTCACCCATTCCCGTCATTTCCGGAGATTCCAGCCATATGCGGCGTCCGTCGTCGTTTCACCAATGTCCCAGGTTCTCAGCAGGATTGTCGGAGCCGGCAAATCCGGCGCCCGCCGGATTTCAACGGCGGCTTTCCTGCCCGGGAATACCACGCCTCTAGCTGCCCGATCGCGATAGCCTCGGCATGTCGCATGGCCGTCGTTCATAGAGGGGCCGATCTGTAGGACATCCGCATGACGTCGTCCGCCTGCCCGTTCAACGAGAAGCCCGCCGTCACGGCGCCCGTCGCCTTCCAGCGTTCGGCCCATATGAGTAGGACCGAACTGTTCAGAGGATGAGCGTAGAAATAGCCCTGTGCCAGGTTGCACCAGATCCCCTTGAAGAAATCGGCCTGAGGCTCGGTCTCTATGCCCTCCGCAACGATGTCGAGGCGCAGGCTGCGGCCCATTCCGACGATGGTGCGCGCAATCACCTCCGCTTCCGCATCCCCGGGCAGGTCGCGAACGAAGGACCGATCGATCTTCAACTGGCGGACGGGCAGTTCGCGCAGATAGGCGAGGCACGAATAGCCGGTTCCGAAATCGTCGATCGAGATCGCGATTCCCGCGGCGTGCAACGCCCACAACGCGTCGAAACCTGGCTCGCCGCGGCGCACGAGTGCGCTCTCCGTAATTTCCAGCACGAGGTGCCGGGCCGGAAAGCCCGTCCGCTCCAGGATCGCCAGTACATCGGCGACGAAACCGGGCTCCCTGATCTGCCGGGGCGAGACGTTGACCGAGATATCGATGCCGTCGAGCGCGGTGCCCCTCCAGCTAACGCCTCGACTGCAGGCTTCCTCCAGAATCCAGAGTCCGAGAGGCAGGATGGCTCCGGATTCCTCAGCCTCCGGGATGAACTTGGTGGGTGAAATCAACCCAAGCCCCGGTGCGTCCCAGCGAACCAGCGCTTCGACACCCACCACGCGGTTGCTCGAAAGATCGATCTGAGGCTGATACAGCAGAAAGAACTCGCGCCGGGCGATTGCGGCGTCCAGTTCATCTGGCCGCTTCGTCACTGGCGGATGATGCCACGGCTGCCGCTTCAGCAGCGAAGCCCTCGCGGAATAGTCGACGATCTCACTCATCAACAGGATGATGATCACCGCCATGGCCGCGATCAGGAAGGAAATCGCTTCGGGATCGACGGGTAGCCGGATGCCGAAATAGTCGAGGACGATCGCCGCAGCGATCAGGAGAACAATTCTCCGCCGTGCGAGGCGACCGGCAGGTTCCGGATTCAGCATGTGCCGCATCGGCCCTCGATGGGCGAGACAACATAGCATACCCACAGCCGACAACAGCCCGCTGCCATATAGGAAAAGCCCCGCGAGCCCGGTGCCCGTCGGGCCGTCGAGCGGACTGTAGACATATCCAAGCAGGTAGATTCCGGGGAGAAGTGCCGCGAGCGCGGCCGTGAACTGTGCGGGAACAGCGCCGCCGCGGCTTGTGAAAATCAGGGCAAAGCCGAGGAGCGCCAACATCAGGCTGATGCTGGGCGGGAGCATCCCCGATGAAAACCAGCTGGTCTGCGCCGCCGCGAGCATTGCCGCCAGGAGAAGGACCGCCGCAATCCCCAGCGGTGACGTCCATTGTTTCCTGCGAAAGGGCCTTATGCCGGCGACGGCTCCGCCGACGATAATCAGGGCGACCGAACCGAACAGCCGCACATCTCCGCTGCCCCTCAGCAGTCCAACACCGACACAGGCACCCACACCGGCGGCAACCAGCGCGCCCAAAGCCCCGAGAACAGGCCCAACTGCCAAGCTGCGGCGAACCAGACGATATGGCGCGCGCCCCGTACGACGGTCGGCATCTTGGTCAGCAAGCTTCATCAATTCTCTGGAGTCCAGATTTACCCGATCGCGTTTCCTAATTATGCGGATGCCACGCATGCCCCTTTAAATATGCAGTATGCATCCTTTCTCGCAAACAGTCGTCTGCGACGCATACTACACGGTACTGCCTTTATCACTAAGGAAAAATGGAATGGATCAATTATTATATGAGATATAGTTGTATTTTCCTGTAGTGATCTTCGATGTAAATCGCTAACTGGAAATTATAAAAATTCGCCTTCAATCTACTTAAAGGCGACGCGCAGAGCGTAAAGTCTCAATCGAACGGTCATCCTCAACGAGATGCGAGCCGGTGATTGCAGGCTGATTGAATTTGCGTTCACCGGCGCGCGTGCCTCTTCTTCAAGGGACGCGCGATAACGTCGGCTTGAGCCACTTTCGGTTACAGTCTTTGTGCCGCCGTCGCGCTCGACATTTCGCTCGGAAATGCCGACCGAGATTGTTCATGCTCGACGCACGGATCTCATTAATTGTCTGACAATCATAATTTATGATCGGATGTAATCATAGGCTATGCAGAACGTCGCGCGGACTCATCTTCACCCGCGCGTCGGGCCGCTCGCTCTATCGTTCACGGGACCAATACGGTCGGGCCGGCCGTCTGGCGGCTTTCCAGCGCTGCATGGGCGGCGGCGGCATCGCCGAGCGGCAGCAGGCGGACCTGCCCGTATGTCGTTGCCGGGTGGGCAGCGATACGGGCGAACAGCGCGGTGCTCCGGCGCGTCAGTTCCGCGGGATCGGCGATGAAGTCGAACAGCATCGGCCGCGTCGCGGTCAGCGATCCCCGCGCCAGATCGGCGAAGCGGAAGCCCTCGATTGGTCCGGACGACTGCCCGAAGCTGACGAACGTGCCGCGGGTACGAAGGCAGGCCAGTGAGCCGCGCCACGTGTCCGCCCCGACACTGTCATAGACCGCGTCGCAGCCACGGCCAGCCGTGATCGCAGCGACCCTGGCGACGAAATCCTCGCTGCGATAGTCGATGACGTGGGCATAGCGGCTGGCTTTCGCAACCGCCACCTTCTCCCGCCCGCCGGCAGTGCCGATGGCGATCGCGCCGAGATCGGCTAGCCATGGTCCGAGAAGCTGCCCCATGCCACCGGCGGCGGCATGGACGAGCACGACGTCGCCTGGCTTCACCGCGTGGCTGTCGTGGAGGAGATAATGGGCCGTCAGGCCCTTCAGCAGCACGGCGGCGGCGGTGGTCGCGTCGATCGCGTCCGGCAGCTTCACCAGGCGGTCGGCCGGCAGCGCCCGCCGGGTGCGATAGGCCCCGGTCGGGGTGACGGCGGCCACGCGGTCGCCGATGGCGAAGCCTGTCACGCCGGCACCGATCGCCTCCACCACACCCGCCGCCTCCGCGCCGGGAATGAGCGGCGTCTCAGGCCAGGGATAGAGACCGGAGCGGAAATAGGTGTCGATGAAGTTGACGCCGATGGCCTCTTGGCGGACCAGAACCTCCCCGGGGCCGGCGACGGCGGCCGGCACCTCGACCTCTTCGAGCACCTGCGGACCACCGGCAACGCGCGCGACGACGGCACGATCATGAGTGACCGGCTTCCGTTCGGTTCTCGTCTCTTCCTGCACGCTCATCTGTCGCAACTCGTCACGAGGAGGCGGCGCTGGCGTCGAATGCCGGATCGACGGGAATCTGCAGCGCCGTCACAAGCCCGTTGGTCTGGAAGGCCATGCCGACCACCGCGAGGAACTCCGCATACTGGTCGTCGGACATCCCCTTGGCGCGGGCAGCCGCGGTGTGCGAGTGAACGCAGTAGGAACAGCCGTTGGCGGTCGAGACGGCCACGTAGATCAGTTCCTTCGTCAGGGGATCGAGGCTGCCGGGGGCGACCATCACCGCCTTGAGGCGGTTCCATGTGGCGGCCAGCAACTCCGGCTGTCCGGCAAGGCCGCGCCAGAAATTGTTGACGAAATCGGATTTGCGGGTCGCGCGGATGTCGTCGAACACGGCCTTTACGCGCGGATCGGCTTCGGCTTCCGCGTCGGTCCAGAGCTTCACGGTGGTCATTGCGGACTGTCCTCGGGTTAGAGCGCTTTCCGATCTGATGGGATCATCAGATCGACGGGAAATCGCTCCAGATTCAAAAGCTTGAGCATATCCTCGTTGTTCAGATCGACGGGTCTGAACGGGACATACGCTAGTGCACGGCAGCGTAGAGAATGCGTTCCTCACTGGCCTCCAAGGGGGAGAACTCCTCCACCATGCGGCCCTGCCGGTAGACCAGAATACGGTCGGAAAGCGTCAGGATTTCCGGCAGGTAGGAGGATATGACGATGACCGCCAGACCGTCGTCCGCCAGCTGGTTGATGAGGCGGTGAATCTCCGCGATCGCCACCACGTCCACCCCGCGCGTCGGCTCGTCGAAGATGACGAGGCGCGGCTTCTGCACGAGCGTCTTGCCGATGACGACCTTCTGCTGGTTGCCGCCGGAAAGCTCGATCACGCGGGCTTCGTCGCAGATGGAGCGAATGGCCAGCCTGTCGCGCCAGCCCGCGGCAAGTTCGCTCATCTCCGAGCGGCTGACCAGCACCGGGTTTTTCGCCTGCCCGCCGGCGAGGAAGCCGGCATAGAGATTTTCCGCCACCGACATGGTTTCGAAGAACCCCTCGGTCTTGCGGTCCTCGGTGACATAGACGATGCCATCCAGCATTGCGGGGCGGGGCGTATTGTATCGCACCGGCCTGCCATCGAGGGTGATGGTGCCGCCGAGGCGGAAATCGCGCTTCATCACGCCTGCGATGATCTTGGCCGTTTCAGTGCGCCCCGACCCGACGAGGCCGAACAGCCCCGTCACCTGACCGGAGAAGACGGAGAACGCGGTGTTCTTCACCATGGCGCCCATGGACACGTCTTCCACGGTCAGGATGCGCGCGCCGGCCGGCCGCATCGCCCGCCGGGGGCCGCCTTCCACGCCGGCCGTGCGCCCAACCATCGCCCGCACGATGCTTTCGCGGGTGAAGTCGGCTGCCGGCCCCTCCGCGGTCACCGCGCCGTCGCGCATCACCGTGATGCGGTCGGCCAGCATCAGCGCTTCCTCGAGCGCATGGGAGATGAACACGATCGCCACCCCGCGCGCCTTCAGCCGGCGCACGAGGGCGAAGAAATGGCGCTTTTCCTCCGGCGTCAGCGTCGCCGTCGGCTCGTCGAAGATGATGATGCGGGCGTTGAGCCGCACCGCGCGGGCAATTTCCACCATCTGCCGCCTCGCCGCCCCGAGGCTGGAGACGAGCGCGCCCGGGTCGACGGTGAAATTGAGCGATTGCAGAAATTGCTGGGCGGCAATGGTCACCCCGCGCAGGCGATTGAATGGCTTCTCGTCGCCCAGGAACAGGTTCTGCGCCACCGTCATGGACGGCACGAGGCTGGTCTCCTGAAACACCATGGCGATGCCGTGGCGCAGTGCGTCGGCCGGCCCGGACCACGCCACCGGCGCCCCCTGGAAGCGGAGCTCGCCCGCCGAGGGCGCTACCGCGCCAGCGATCATCTTCACCAGCGTGGACTTGCCGGCGCCGTTCTCGCCCAGCAGGGCGTGAATCTCGCCGGCGGCAAGGCTGAAGTCCACGGCCGCAACAGCCACGTTGCCGCGATAGCTCTTCGCCAGGCCCCGGGTTTCCAGAAGCGGAGCGGCGGTCTCGGCGGCGGTGTTCATCGGCCAGCCTCCTCTTCCAGCACCACCACCGCGTTGCCGCCGCGGCTGGCGGCAACGGTCCGCCCACCATGGACCGCGACATCTACGATGCCGTGGCGGCGGCCGTCGGCGCGGCTGTGCCAGCTCCTCAGCGGGCGGAAGGTGGCATCGAGTTCCACCACCAGCCCGCACGAGCGGCTCGGCGCCCACGGCTTGAACACGCCCATGGTGCGCACGCCGCCGCATTGCAGCGGCTCTAGAAAGCTGGCCGGCGGATCGAGCGCGGGGGCGATCCAGAGCGGGCGCGGAACTTCCGCCATCATGGCGCGACGATAACCTTCTTCCTGAAGCACCAGCTCCACCAGGCGGTTGCGCGGGGCGAACAGCGCCAGAAGGGCACCGCCGGACGCCGTCGGCACGAGGCGGCCCGGGTAGGCCGGCAGTTTTTCCAGAACAGGAACCTTCGCGCCGCCGGCCGCGACGCGCACGAGCCGGTGACGCCAGCTTTCCGCCACGATGGCCTCGCCACCGGGTAGCGGAAGCACGCCGGCCGGCCAGGCCAGCCCGCCGGCCAGACACTCCACCCCGCCGCCGGCGGGATCGAGCCGCCAGAGACTGCCGGCGGCACCGTGTTCCATCAGGTCGGCCACCCAGTCGGCTGGCGTCTTGCCGGGCGCGCCCTGGGTGACGAGCAGGTGGCCACTGCCGTCGGGCACCGCGGCAATCGCGGTCGGGCAGGCGAGACGATCCGGTCCGATTCCTGCGATTCTGCGGCCATCGTGCCGCCCGCCGCAGAAAGCAACGGTTCCGTCCTCCAGGGCTGCCGCGAAGCCGCCGTCACCAAGGCCGGCAAGCGCGCTGACCGGGCAGTCGAACCGAACGGCCACGACTTCGCCGCCGGCTCTAATCTCGCGAACCTCCGGCCCCGTCGCCGCCAGCAGCCGGTCGCCGGCCACCGCCAGGGCTGCCGGGCGCGGCATGCCGGCGATGAGCGGGGCTGTTTCAAGCGCGGTGTTGGGACGCAGCCCGCCATCGAGCGGAGGAATGGTGATGGCCCGTCCGCGAAGGGGATCGAGAAAGCGGTCCCACCACATCAGCGCTTTCCTCCCCAGTACGAATCCCAGCCCGTCCAAGCGGGATCGGCGTCCGGGATGCGATAGCGCCCGATGCGGTTGTTGAGGATGCCGCCGATATAGAGCCAGCCCTTGTGCTCGCGCATGGACGTGACCATCGGGTGGCTCTCGCCGGTCAGGTCGCCCAGAGTGTCGGCGATGGCGCCGGTCTCGTCGAATTTCACCACGCCGCCGGTGTTGATGTTGGGGAACAGCCATTCGTCCTTGGGCAGGCGGCGTGTCATGCGCTTGCGGAAGGCGGGATAGCGCAGCGCCAGGTCGAAGCTGGGCGTGCGCATCCCCAGCCACGCCATCCAGTAGCGGCCGTCGGAGGCGCGGTTGATGTTGTCGGGATAGCCCGGCATGTCCCGGATGACGCATTCAAGCCGGCCGGCCTTCGGCCCTTCCAGCCAGTAGCGATGGATGCGGCAGGCCCACGATTCCGCGATGAAGATCGATTTCGCGTCGTGGGCAAGGCAGACGCCGTTGGCATAGCGCAGGCCCTTCAGCACGGTGCGGGTGCGCCCGCTCTTCGGATCGTAGACCAGAAGGCGCCCGGTCGGCCGGCTCTCGATGGAATCGAGCGCCCAGTCGTGGGCGTCGTACCGCGTGGTGGAATCGGTGAACCAGATCCGCCCGTCGGGGCCGATGTCGCAGTCGTTGGGATCGCGCAGGCGGGCATCGTCGGTGACGGAGGTCAACGAGCGGCGGGTTTCGGTGGAAAGCGCCCGCACGGTGCGGTCGGGGGCGATGGAATAGAGGCCCATGGCGCCGACGCAGGTCACGATGCTGCCGTCGCGGTCCAGCGCAAGCCCCAGCGGGAAGCCGCCGATGTGGGCGAATATCTCCTGCCGGGTATAGTCCGGAGCGAGCCAGCGCACGATCTCGCCGTGGCGCGTGCCGGCATAAAGGTTGTCGTCCCGGTCGAGGATGACGTCCTCCGGTCCTTCAACGTCCCCGAGAGCGATCGGAGCGGCGGCCGCCAGCCGATTGTCGAGCGAGTAGGGCGAGGCGGAGCCGGGCGTGGCGGGAGGGGTTTCGCCCATGCGGTGAAACACCGGCGAGACGTAGATTTCCGCCAGCACCTTGTGACGGTTCCTGAGCCAGCGGATGTCGAGCAGCACCGCCACCGCCAGGAGCGCGCCGAGCACCATCTGGTTGTAGCCGGTTCCGAAGCCCAGGCGGATGAGGCCGTTGACGAGGATCAGCACCACGATGGCGCCCATCAACCCCTTGGCGACCGAGCCCCGGCCGCCGCCCAGCGCAACGCCGCCGACCACGGCCGCCGTCACGGCCATCAACTCCAGCCCCGCTCCTGTGCCCGGCCCGGTGCCGGAGAGGCGCGCGGCGAACAGGAAGCCCGCGACCCCGCAGGCGAGCCCGGAGAACACGTAGGTGAGGAAGACCGTGCGCCGAACCGCGATGCCGGCATTGTAGGCTGCCCTGCGCGAGCCGCCGACCGCCGCCACGTGCCACCCCGCGCGCGAGCGGGACAGGGCGATATGGGCCAGAACGGCGAACAGTGCCGCGGCGATGACGCTGACCGGCACGCCGTGGAAGGCGCCGGTACCGATCCAGTCGAAGCTGTCGTTCATAACCGTCGAACGCTGGAAGGCCTTGCCCCAGGCGATGATGAGGATGTCGTAGAGCGAGCGGCCGATGATGAGCGTGACCAGCGTGGTGAGAAAGGCACGCAGGCGCAGGTAGCCCACCAGAAAACCATTGAAGGCGCCGAACGCCGCCCCGGTGGCGACCGAGGCCGCGAACGCCAGCCACGGCGGCCCTTCGCCCACATAGATGACCCAGATGGCGGAGAAAACGGCGAGCGCGTAGATGGAGCCGACGGAAAGGTCGATGCCGCCGCCGAGCATGACCACCGTCAGCCCGACCACTACGACGAGGAATTCGCCGAGCTGGCGCAGGGTGTCGATCAGGCTGGCGGGCGTGAAGAAGCCGTCGATGGCGGTGCCGAAAATGGCCACCACCGCGCCCACGAACAGGAACGGCACCAGATTGTCGGCCCAGCGCTTGGTCAGAAGTTCGCCGACGAGATGGTCGGGAACGAGATTGTAGCGCAGGCGCTGCACCGCTTCGGTAAGGCGCATGGGGCGGGCTTTCACGGCACGAGGCTTCAGGAAGCTGGGGATGCGAAGCCCGCCGCCGAGGTCAACGGCAGGGCGGGCTTCGCCGCGGTCGTTCCGGCCGGCTTACTGGGCGGCCTGCGTTTCCTTCAGGCTCCAGCAGGTGCCGGGCTTGACGTCCGCCTTGGTGGCGGCGGTCTCAAGGGTGTAGATCCAGGTCTTCGACTGCCCCGGCTTCAGCCCGCTCTGCAGCAGGAACTTGATGAGGGCGGAAACATCGCGCGACTGGTTCTTCACCTCGGTCATGACCACGGCGCCGAAGGTGCCGTCCTCCAGCGCGGTGCAGTCGGTTTCCTCGCCGCCGCCGGTGGTGACGAGAAACACCTTGCCGGCCTTGCCGGCATCGCGGATCGCCGCGGCGGTCCCCTTGGCGGTGTTGTCCCAGAAATCGATGATGCCGCACACGTCGGGGTGCTGCTGCAGCAGCGTGGTCGCCACGTTGCGGGCGGTGGTGGCATCCCAGTTGGAATCCGGTTCTCCGACGATCGTGAAGTCCGGGTGGGCCTTCAGCACCTTGGCGATGCCGGCATACTGGTCGAGGCTGGACGCATTGACCTGATCGCCCTGGATGAGACCGATCTTCTTCGAGGAGTCGGGTCCGCAGCCCTTGACCACGGCTTCGGCCTCAAGCTCACCCAGCCGCTCCCAGTCGGAGCCGACGAAGGCATCGGTGGGATAGTTGGTGCGGTTGTCGACCTGAATGACGAAGATGCCCGCCTCCTGCGCCCGCTTGAACAGGCGGGTGTAGGACTGCAGATCGGGCGGCTGCACGATCAGCACGTCGGGCTTGTTGGAAGAGGAAATGAGATCGGTGATGGCCTGCGCGCCGGCGGCGATGTCCCAGTTGGGATCGCGGGTCTCGAAAACGCCGCCGAAGCCCTTCACTTCCTTGCCGATATAGTGCGCCCATCCCTGCGCCAGATCGAAGCCCATGGACATCGGCACCAGCACGACGCGCTTGCCTTCCAGCGCGGACTTGTAGGCCGCCGGTCCCGGATCCCCGGTTTCCTCGGCAGCGGCGTGCCCGGCCAGAAGCCCGGCCGCAAGAAGGCCGCCCGCCAGCAGCGTGCACGTGCGGCGTACCGCGTGCTTCAGCCGGCTTTGCGCGGTGTGCAGGGTCGGATGCGTGAGGGGAAGGGTCATGGCGTCTCCGTTTCCTGATCGTTTGCGAGAAGGTTGGTGGCGTCCGTGCCTGCGCGGAAAGGACGGCGGGGGGCAGGGGCCGGGGCTCAGATA
>JAEZMP010000584.1 GCA_023442215.1 Pseudomonadota bacterium | reverse complement strand
GAAGTTCGCGAAGGCACAGGCATGACTGAAGCCTGGCGCCATGCGGGGCTTATCGTGGCCCTCTCTCCCGTGGCGCTGGCGCTGGTGTGCGCCGACCAGATGCTCGACCGCAATCGCCCCGTGGGTTCCCCTCCCGACTATGGCCCGGCCTCGACCAATTGGCTTTTGCTTGCGGGCGCGACGGCTTGCGCCGTTCTGGCAGCCGCTGCCGTGGTGGAGGCGTTCGACATTGCACAGGGGCAGTGGCTGATCTGGTCCTCCGCGAGCGTGATCGTGGGCGACCTGTCCGCCACCACCGGCAAACTGAAATTGCGGGCCCTGGGGGCGACGATCGGCGCCCCGCTCGGTCTGGTGATAGGCTGGGCCTTGCCGGCGAGCCACCTCGGCTATTCAATCGCGGTGCTGGGAGCCATTCTCACCCTTATTGCCTTCTCCCGCTACGCGGTCGGGTTCGGCTTGCGCTGTTTCCTGATCGCGCTCGCAGCGGCCTTCGGCGGCGGCGTAAGCGAACTCGCTGAGGAGCGTGTGGCGAACGTGCTTATGGGGCGGTGCTTTCGGCCTCGCTGCCGTGGCGATGACGGAATTGATCTGGCATTGCCGAACGGCTTCGCGGCGATCCGCTCTTCGCGACACACGCGACTGATCCACCGGATCACAGGGTTGCTTGCATCTGCCAACGCGCCCATTGCTGCACAGACATACGCGATTCCCGGGCATGTGAGATAACCACCCGGCTCCTCCACCTTCGCAGGCGGGCTTTCGTGGTTATTCCCCTCGTCACTGACTGACATGTTCGAAGCGCAGTGGGTGCGATCGGGCGAGGCGTTATCGGGCCCCGCTCTTCATCCCCTGTAGGCCACGAGGACTGCGCCGCAGGCGATCAGACCGACGCCGAGCCAGTTCGGCAGGGAAAGCCTCTCGCCGAGAAAGGCGACGCCGAAGATGGCAACGAGGACGACGCTCATCTTGTCGATCGGCGCGACGCGGGCGGCATCGCCGATCTTCAATGCGCGGAAGTAGCAGATCCACGATGCGCCCGTTGCGAGACCCGACAGCACGAGGAAGATGCCGGTGCGCGGGGAAATCGTGTCCAGGCCCTGCCACTCGCCCGTCGCCGTCAGGATTGCCGCGAGCACGAGCAGGATGACGATGGTTCGGATGAAGGTCGCGAAGTCGGAACCGACATTCTCGATGCCCACCTTGGCGAAAATCGCCGTGAGCGCGGCGAAGCAGGCGGACAGGATCGCCCAGAACTGCCAGGACATCATGACCTGCTTCATCGTGCGCTCCCGTCGACCATGACCGGCTCGGCGATCCCGGCGCGGCCGAGACGGAATATCTCACGGGTCCCCACGTGCAGGCATCCTTCTTCTGCGGGACGACTCTGTCGCGGCCTTCGGGTCAGTCCCGGGCCGGCATATCCCGGCCGGCCGATGGCCTCTGGTTGAGGTGCCGGCGTTACACGCGCGCTCGTTGATCGGCATCAATGCGGCCCTGCCGGCCGGTAGGATGCTCGGCCGAACAACGACCGGGAGGACCGCAATGAAGGCGAAGACGGTTATCGCCGTGGCCGGGTTCATAGCCGCTGCGGCGACAGCCCTGGGGTGGGCGAGCGGCGCCGGGGCGTGCAGCCTCTTGCTCTGGAACACCAATGGCCAAGCCGTGGTGGTCGGCCGCACCTGGGACCTTTATGTCGACGAGAAGCCGCGCCTCGTCTATCTGCCGCGCGGCATCGCCCGCCGCGGCGACGACGGCGGCGACCCGGTGCGATGGACCTCGAAATATGCCAGCGCCGTGTTGACGGCGTTCGATGCCGGGTCGGGCGACGGCATGAATGAAGCGGGTCTCGGTGCCCATCTCCTCTATCTGCACGGCACCGAATATGAAGCGCCGGACGAGCGACCGGGCCTCTCCAATCTCCTCTGGGCGCAATATGTGCTCGACAACTATGCCACTGTGGCCGAGGCGCTGGAGGGGCTGAAGAAGGTCCGCGTCGTCTCGAAGGAAGCGCTGGGCCGGGAATGGCCGGTGCACCTCGCGATTGAGGATGCCTCCGGAGACAGTGCGGTGATCGAGTTCGTGAAGGGCCGCACGGTCGTCCACCACGGCAAGGACGTCACCGTGATGACCAATGAGCCGGACCTCGACACGCAGCTCGCCAATCTCAAGCGCTACAGGCTGTTCGGCGGCACAAAGGCGATGCCGGGCGATGTCGATCCCATGAGCCGTTTCGTCCGCGCCGCGTCCTACCTGAAGACGTTGCCGGTGCCCGCCGACACGGTCGACACCGTCGGCCGGCTCGTCGGCGTCATCCGCACCGTTTCCGTGCCATTCGGGGCGGAAGATACGTCGGGTGGCGAAGCCATCGACTCCTGGCCGACGCGCTGGAGCACCGTCACGGACCTGAGCCACAAGGTCTACTACGTGATGCCGGTCGACAGCCCGAACGTCTACTGGCTGGATTTCGCGCGCCTCGATCCCAAGGGCGGCGACATCCTTGCGCTCGACCCCTACGACGTGAGCCTGAGCGGCGATATCTCCTCGCGCTTCAAGCCGTTCTCCACAAAGGAAAAGGCGTTCCCGCCGTCGCCGTGATGCGGGGGAGGAATGGCGTCTGGCCGGCTGTAGCGGGCGGCCCGGGCTTCGGATAAGCTCCATGACCGCGCCGAAGGCGCTGCCGGCACGGTCCCGCCGCTGCCGCGGGGCGGGGCGCGATCAATAGAAGAGACCTTTTCGGCCGCCGGTGGGTGCGGCCGGGAAGCCCTCAGGAAAGGGTGCCTGCCGTGACGAATCCGACGCCGTCGCTTCCGCTGTTCTATCGCAGGCCGTTGCTGCTGCGCTCGCAGGACCATGGCCGGTACGGCCTTCGGCCTGGCGAGAATTTCGGTTTCGCGGCCGGCGCGGCGGCCATCCCGGCCGTGGTCGGCGAGTTCGCGATCGCGAGCAGCCACTATCCCATCGTGTTCGCCAGCGACGAGGGGGCGATGCCGATGGTGGTGACCGGCATCGAGAACGGCCGCAATCTCTATGTCGACGGCAACGGGCAGTGGAGCGCGGGCCAGTACATTCCCGGCTACGTGCGGCGCTATCCCTTCATCGGCATCTCGGCGCAAGCCAATGCACCGAACATGCTCGGCATCGACCTCGACAGCGACAGGCTGAGCACCGATGCGGCGAAGGACGGTGCGGAACCGTTCTTCGATGGCGAGGGCGCCCCGACCGAGCGGGCGAAGGCAGCCATCACCTTCTGCGATGCCTATGCGTTCGAGCACGAACGCAGCAGGGCGTTCGCCCAGGCCCTCGTGAAGCACAACCTCCTGGCCGAAAAGAGCGCCGAGGTGAAGTATCCGGATTCCGGCAAGGCGGTCGTCACCGGCTTCCGTGTCGTCGACGAAGCGGTGTTCCGCGCGCTCCCGGCCGAGGTGCTGTTCGAACTGCACGGCAAGGGCTGGACCGATCTCATCGTGCTGCACCTTGCCTCCCAGCGCTGCTGGGTGTCGCTGATGGAAAAGTCCGCGCAGGCCCGCGCCGCCGCCGCGGCGGCCTGAGCGGCGGTTCCGGTTCCCGTCCGCGATCTTCGGTGAAGCGGCGTCTTCGCGCCCCGGCATAGCCGCGGCTATCCGGGGCGTGGCGCCATGGTTGCATGCGGCAAGCCGTAGCAATCGATGGCGAGAAGGCGTAGGGAAGGGCGCCATCGAATGCACAAAAACAAGTGCGCCCGCCGCCTTCGCCAGAGCCGCCTCACATGACCACGCTCGACCCCCTTACCCCTGCCACAGAGGGGCCGAACCAGGCACAGAACAGGTTCGTGGTCGCCTGCGTTGCGCTGTTCGCCGGTGCCATCGCCATGGGCGTGTCGCCGGTGTTCGTGCGGTTCGCCGCGGTCGATCCGTTCGTCAGCGCGTTCTGGCGCGTCACGATGGCGCTGCCTTTGCTGTGGATCTGGGCGCGCATCGAGAATAACGGCCGCGGCCGGCGCGCCGTGCCGCTTTCGCGCCGCTTCAGCCCGCTGGTGGTGCTGGCCGGCGTGCTGTTCGCCGGCGACCTCGTGTTCTGGCACCTCTCCATCCACCACACCACCATCGCCAACGCGACCCTGCTCGCAACGCTGTCGCCCGTGTGGGTGGTGCTCGGCTCCCGCTTCATCATCCGCGAGACGGTGGCGCGCGGCACCGTTGCCGGACTGGCGCTCTGCATTGCCGGCGCGGCGCTTCTGGTCGGCGCAGGCTTCCAGGTCCATCCCGGCCGCCTGGTCGGTGATCTCTATGGCGTCGTGACCTCGCTGTTCTTCGGCAGCTACGTGCTGGTCGTGCGCGTTCTGCGCAAGTCCATGGGCGCGGGGGAGATGATGTTCCTGTCGTCCGTCGTCACGGCGGCGGTCCTTCTCGTGGTCGCACTCGCCGGCGGCGGGCCGATGTGGCCGCCGACCCTCGCCGGCGTCGCCTCGCTGGTCTCCATCGCCGTGTTCAGCCACGTCGGCGGGCAGGGCCTCACGGCGTTCGCGCTCGGCCACCTGCCGGCGGCATTCTCCTCGCTCGTGATCTTCGTCGAGGCGCTCGCCGCCGCGATCACCGGCTATCTCGTGTTCGGCGAGGACATGACGCCGTTGCAGATGGCCGGCGCCGCGACGCTGATCCTCGGCATCTGGGTCGCCCGGCCGCGCCGCGCCGCCGCCGGCTGACCCCTGCCCGGAATGTCCCGGAGCGGCAGGACGGCACCTTCGTGCCTCACACACGTCCGCATGCGTCGTTTTCAGGGGATGGGCCGGCCGCTCGCGCCCGATGACGCGAACATGCCTCAATCTCCGCCCAAAAAGCCCGCGTGGCCGTGCCGGGGCGTTCCCGGCGCGGGTTCCGCACGTCTGGCCTGAAGGCTGTTTCCGTCGTTCCGGTCGTTACCGTAGCGAGGGGCGCAGGCTCCGGCAGGAGCGGCTCCGGGTGGACGGCGGCCGCCGGGGACGCGAGGGCGAAACCCGCGCAAAGCCTCGGTTGGTATCGCTGCCATTCGCGTGGTCGCGTGCCCGGCCCTTTCGTTGACAAAACCTGGCGAAGCGCGCATGAACCGTGACCGAAACGTCCGCCAACCGAGTAACGAGATGCCATCGGAAAGCGAACGCCCCCGCCTGTCGCGTTACATTTCCAAACTGCGGTGGAGACGG
The DNA here is from genome assembly GCA_023442215.1 of Pseudomonadota bacterium. Classification (GTDB taxonomy): domain Bacteria; phylum Pseudomonadota; class Alphaproteobacteria; order Rhizobiales; family Segnochrobactraceae; genus Pseudoxanthobacter. Next base: position 2,721 of record JAEZMP010000584.1, on the reverse strand, counting down.
AACGGGCACCCTGGAGGGGCGCTGCTGCCCGCTTTGCTGTCGTGCGCCGTTCTGGGGCTCGGCCTTGCCGCGCAGACGACACCGGCCCGCGCCGATCTTCGCCTATGCAACAAGACCTCGGGCGGCATCGGCGTGGCCGTCGGCTACAAGACGCCGAAGACGTGGATTACCGAAGGCTGGTGGAACATCGACGCGGGGGCGTGCAGCCTCGTGATCGAAGGCCCCCTCAATGCCCGCTATTATTACGTTTATGCCGTGGATAATGCCAACGGCGGCGAGTGGGGCGGCCAGGCCTTCATGTGCACGAGAGAAAAGGAATTTACGATCGAGGGGATCGGAGATTGCGTGCGCCGCGGCTTCGAGCGGACGGGCTTCTTCGAGATCGACACCGGCGAGCAGCGCAACTGGACCATCCAGTTGACCGACAAGCCGGGCACCGCGGGGGCTGGAGAGCAAAAGCGATGAGACGTAATCGACGGGTCAAGATCCTCGCCACACTCGGTCCGGCATCGTCGGAGCGGGAAACCATCCTGGCGCTGTTCAGGGCTGGCGCCGATGCTTTCCGCATCAACATGAGCCATTCGAGCCACGAGGTTCTGAACCGTCTCGTCGGCCTGATCCGCAGCGTCGAGGCCGAATGCGGCCGTCCGATCGCGATCCTCGCGGATCTTCAGGGACCGAAGCTGCGCGTCGGCACGTTCGCGGACGATGCCGTCCAGCTTCCGGTCGGGGCGACGTTCACGCTCGATTCCGATCCGACGCCGGGCAATATCGAGCGCGTTCACCTGCCGCATCCCGAGATTCTTCAGGCTCTGGAGCCGGGACATCGCCTGCTGGTCGACGACGGCAAGATCCGCCTCGTCACCCTGCATTGCGACGGACGCACGGCGGTGACGCGGGTCGAGGTCGGCGGCCGGATCTCGAACCGCAAGGGCGTGAGCGTTCCCGACACCACCATTCCGATCGGCGCCCTGACCGACAAGGACCGTCGCGACCTCGATGCGGCTCTGGAGGCCGAGGTCGACTGGATCGCCCTCTCGTTCGTTCAGCGGCCGGACGACATTGCCGAGGTCCGCAAGGTCGCGCGCGGCCGTGCGGGCATCCTCTCCAAGATCGAGAAGCCCCAGGCGATCGAGCGGCTCGACGAGATCATCGAGATGTCGGACGCGCTGATGGTCGCGCGCGGCGATCTCGGCGTCGAGATGCCGCTGGAGGCCGTTCCGGGCCTGCAGAAGCGCATCACGCGCGCCTGCCGCAGGGCCGGACGGCCGGTGGTGGTCGCGACCCAGATGCTGGAATCGATGATCTCCTCGCCGGTGCCGACCCGCGCCGAGGTCTCGGACGTGGCGACTGCGGTCTACGAGGGCGCGGATGCCATCATGCTGTCCGCTGAATCCGCCGCCGGCGCCTTCCCGATCGATGCCGTGGCCACCATGAGCAAGATCGCCGAGCAGGCCGAGCGCGACCCCTATTATGCGGGCATCCTGAATGCCCAGCGCCCCGAGCCGCAGGCGACGGGTGCTGACGCGATTTCCGCCGCGGCCCGCCAGATCGCGGAGACGCTCAATCTGGCGGCGATCGTCTGCTACACCGCGTCCGGCGCCACGGCGCTGCGTGCCGCCCGCGAGCGGCCGGAAGTGCCGCTCGTCGCCTTGAGCCCGATCCCGTCGACCGCCCGCCGGCTCGCCCTCGTCTACGGCCTTCACACGGTCGTCAGCGAGGACGCCGTCGATCAGGACGACATGGTGGAGAAGGCCTGCAAGTTCGCGATCCAGGATGGGTTTGCGGCGGCTGGCCAGCGCATCATCATCATGGCCGGCGTGCCGTTCGGAACCCGTGGCGCCACCAACCTGCTGCGCCTTGCCTTCGCGGACGACGCGACCGCCCGATAGGGCGGTCTGCGGCCGTCGCCGCCATTCGGCGCGATATCGCACCCGGCGATCGCCGGGTGTCAGCCGGGTCGCCAGAACCCGGCGGCGTCTCTCAGGACAGCACCATCAGCCTTTCGAGGGCGAACGATCCGTGCGCGCGCCGGTCTCAGTGGGCGAACCGGTCTTTGCGGCGGATGTCCTGCGGCGTCGCACCGGCGCGGCGGGCCGGGCCTTCGCCGTCACCTTCGCGAGCACGTCGTCAACGGCATCGAGCACCGTCGCGGTGTTGGTGTGATGGAGCATATGGCCGGCGCCCTTGAGCGTGACCAGCCGCGCCTCCGGCACCAGGGCGGCGAACCGGCGCGCATGCTGGTCGATCGGCACGACATGATCGGCATCGCCGGCAATCACCGTCACCGGAATCCGGATATCGGCATAGAGCGGCGTCAGTGCCGCCAGCCGCTCGTTCAGCGTTGTGACTTCGCGGTTCGTCGCGCGCATGGCCTCCGGTCGCACGGCGAGCGGCGCGCCGGTGGCGTCCACCAGTCCCGGCGGCATCGGCTCGGGGGCGAACACCTGGGCGACGGAACTGTCGAGCATCGACAACGCCAGCGGTGTGGCGAGCGTATCCGTCAAAAAAGCCCCGACGACCGGGGCTTCCATCAATCCGCGCGACCAAGCGAAACCGTCGTCCCACGGGTGTGTGGCGGGCGCGACCAGAACGGCCCCGGCGGCACGGTCTGGGTGCTGCACAGTAAACGCCGCCGCCACCGAGCCGCCGAAGGAATGGCCGAGCAGCACGGCGCGCTCGATGCCGAGCCCGTCGAGCAGGTAGGCGACCAGATCGGCC
>JAEZMP010000557.1 GCA_023442215.1 Pseudomonadota bacterium | reverse complement strand
GGCTCGTCCTGAACGCCCTCGTCGCGGCGCTGGCCGCCTGAGCCCGGGCGGTTTCCGACGGCAAACGCGCGGCGCAGCGGTGGAATCGGCGCGTTCGGCCCCCTAAATACGAGTACCAAGCCGGTCTTTCCGTCGAGTGACAGGCCGGATGGCGGCTTGCCAGCGCCCTGAAGGGCGAAAAAGGCACCGGGATGTGCGCGGCACGCCGGGAAATCCATTGCCGGGCACCCACCGGGACGTGGGATCGGATGGCGCCAAACCCTCGGCCACGATAGATTATTGCCGACGAACCATGCGCAGGCCGCGCGAGCCTAGCCGACGCGGCTTGACGAAACAGGGCGGCCTCAAGAAAGGGACGTCACGTCCGGAACGAGGCGGCGCGGGATTTCGACACAAGAGAGCGCTTTCCGATTGAGCCGATCGGACATAAATCGCTCCGGATAAAAGAGTTCAGCGTGGTGCGCCCGATCGGTTCGATCTGAGGACCATGCGGCAGGGACAGGACGGAATCGGGATGCACAAGATCGAGCCGCGACTGGCGGACCTGATCGATGTTGCCGCGCTGTCGGCCGACATCGACGGGATAACCGCCGGCAAAGGACCGGCGGAGTTCCGCCCGGCCCTGATCGCGCGGCTGCGGCAGGCACGCACCGCCGCCCTTGCCCGGGCCGGCGAACTGCTGAACGCCGACGGCAGCGGGCTCTCCTGTGCCCAGCGGCTCGCCTTCCTGCAGGATGTGCTGGTCCGGCAGCTCGCCGAGGTGGCGATCGGTCGCGTCTTCCGCGTCGACAATCCCTCCAAGGCCGAGCGCGTCGCGGTGGTGGCGGTCGGCGGCTACGGCCGCGGCACGATGGCGCCGGGCTCCGACGTCGACCTCCTGTTCGTGCTCCCCTACAAGCGCACGCCCTGGACGGAGACCGTGGTCGAGTTCGTGCTCTACGGGCTTTGGGACCTCGGCCTGAAGGTCGGCCATGCCACCCGCACCGTGGACGAGTGCATCCGCCTGTCGCAATCCGACATGACGATCCGGACCGCCATCCTGGAAGCGCGGTTCCTGTGGGGCGACAGCGAACTGTTCCAGAGCCTGACCAGCCGGTTCGACCGCGAGGTGGTGCAGGGAACGGCATCGGAGTTCGTGGCCGCCAAGCTCGCCGAGCGCGACGAGCGCCACAAGCGCCAAGGCCGCTCGCGCTATCTGGTGGAGCCGAACGTCAAGGAGGGCAAGGGCGGCCTGCGCGACCTGAACACCCTGTTCTGGATCGCCCAGTACGTCTACCGCGTCCGCTCCCGCGAGGATCTGGCCGAGCTCGGGGTTTTCTCCCGCGCCGAGCTCAACCTGTTCCGCAAGGCGGAGGACTTCCTCTGGGCGGTGCGCTGCCACCTCCATTTCGCGACGGGGCGCGCCGAGGAACGGCTGTCGTTCGACTTCCAGCGGGAGATCGCCATCAGGCTCGGCTACACCAGCCATCCCGGCCTGCGCGACGTCGAGCGCTTCATGAAGCACTATTTCCTGGTCGCCAAGGATGTCGGCGACCTGACCCTGATCTTCTGCAACGCGCTGGAGGAAGAGCAGGTCAAGCAGGCGCCGGTTCTCAACCGCTTCTTCAACTCGATCGGCCGCCGCAAGCGCCGCAAGCTGCCGGAATCGGGCGATTTCGTCATCGAGCACGAGCGGCTGAACATCGCCGACAAGGACGTGTTCGCCCGCGACCCGGTGAACCTCATCCGCCTGTTCCACCTCGCGGATCGCAACGGCCTCGAATTCCATCCGGACGCGATGCGCCTCGCGCGGCGCTCGCTGAAGCTCGTCGACGCGAAGCTGCGGGAGAACCCGGAGGCGAACCGGCTCTTCATCGAGATCCTGACCTCGCGCCGGGCGCCCGAGGCGGTGCTGCGCCACATGAACGAGGCCGGCGTGCTCGGCCGCTTCATTCCCGACTTCGGCAAGGTCGTGGCGATGATGCAGTTCAACATGTACCACCACTATACGGTGGACGAGCACCTGCTGCGCTGCATCGGCGCGCTGTCCGAAATCGAGGACGGCATCCACATCGAGAACCTGCCGATCGCGACCCGCCTGATGGCGGAATTGCAGAACCGCAAGCTGATCTACCTCGCGCTGTTCCTGCACGACATCGCCAAGGGCCGCCCGGAGGATCACTCCATCGCCGGCGCCCGCATCGCCCGCCGCCTCGGCCCCCGCTTCGGCTTCACCGCCGCCGAGACCGAGACCCTCGCCTGGCTGGTCGAGAACCATCTCGTGATGAGCATGGTCGCGCAGTCGCGCGACCTGTCCGATCCCAAGACCATCGCCGACTTCGCCGCGCTCGTGCAGAGCCCCGAGCGCCTGAAGATGCTGCTGGTGCTGACGGTCTGCGACATCAAGGCTGTCGGGCCCGGGGTCTGGAACGGCTGGAAGGCGCAGTTGCTGCGCACGCTGTTCTACGAGACCGAACCGATGCTTGCCGGCGGCCACAGCCGCCTTTCCCACGGCGATCGCCTCATGGCAGCCAAGGCCGAGCTCGCCGACGCTCTCGTCAACTGGCCCGAGGCGGACCGCGCGCGCTACATGGAGCGGCATTACGCGCCCTACTGGCTGCGTGTCGACCTGCCGGCCAAGGTCGCCCATGCCGAACTCGTGCGCGCCGCCGACCGCGAGAAGCGGCGCTTCGCCACCGCGGTCGAGGTGCACGCCCGCCTAGACGTGACGGTGCTGACCGTGCTCGCGCCCGATCACCCGCGCGTGCTGTCGGTCATCGCCGGCGCCTGCACGGTCGCCGGCGCCAACATCGTCGACGCACAGGTGTTCACCACCACCGACGGCCTTGCCCTCGACACCATCGCTATCTCGCGCGAGTTCCAGGGCGACGATGACGAACTGCGCCGCGCGCGGCGCATCACCGACATGATCGAGCGGGTGCTGACGGGGCTCGAGACCATTCCCGAGCGCGGGGTGCGCAAGCTCGCCAACGGCAAGCCCAACGCCAAGCCGTTCAACGTGCCGACGGAAGTGCACATCGACAATGCGAGTTCGGAACGCTTCACCGTGCTGGAGGTCGCCGGCCTCGACCGGCCGGGCCTGCTCTACGACCTGACCCGCGCACTGTCGGATCTCAGCCTCAACATCGCCTCCGCCCACATCGCCACCTTCGGCGAGCGGGTGGTGGACGTGTTCTACCTGACGAGCCTGTCTAACCAGAAGGTGACCGCGCCTTCCACCCAGGCCGCGATCCGCCGCCGCGTCCATCAGGCGTTCGAGGGCCCGCCCAAGGAGGCTGCCCAGAAGGAGACGGCGTCGAAGGATGCCGCTGCCCGCGAGGGCACGGGCAAGGAACCGGCGGCGAAATCCAAGGACCAGCGCGCCGCGGCCGAATGAGCCTGGTCGCGTGAACACCGTCGCGCGGAGGCGGTGGCATCGAGGACGTGCGCGACGCCCCTTGTGGAACGTCGCGCGCCGGGAGTAAGCCTCACGGGCGCCGGGCCTGCCGTTGCCCGGATCCTCCAGACGGCGCGCCCGCCATGCGGGCTTCGGACCGGAGGGTTCTGCGACGTGACGCTTCCCAAGCCCCGGCCGGATACCGTTTCCCGATGAGCCTGCTGCGCAATTTCGCGACCGTCGGCGGCGCGACCCTGTCGAGCCGCGTGCTCGGCTTCATCCGCGATTCCTTCATCGCCGCCGCCGTCGGCGCCGGGCCGGTGGCGGAGGCCTATACGGTCGCGCTGCGGCTCGCCAACATGTTCCGCCGGCTGTTCGCCGAGGGCGCGTTCGCCTCCGCCTTCGTGCCGCTGTTCGCCGGCAAGCTGGAGGCGGAAGGGGCGGAAAGCGCCCGTGCCTTCGCCCGCGAGACGCTGGCGGCGATGGGAGTGCTGCTTCTCGTCGTCACCATCGTCGTCGAGATCTTCATGCCGCAGGTGACGTTCCTGCTGGCGCCCGGCTTCGCGAGCGATCCGGAGAAGTTCGCGCTGACGGTCGCGCTGAGCCGCATCGCGTTCCCCTATCTCGCGCTGATTTCCCTCGTCACGCTTTATTCCGGCGTGCTGAACGGCCTCGACCGCTTCGCCGCGGCGGCGTTCGCGCCGAGCCTGCTCAACGCCGTTCTGATCGGCGCGCTCGTGTTCGTGTTCTTCACTCACGCCGAGGGCACCGTCACCGCCGGCTACTGGCTGACGTGGGCGAACATCATCGGCGGCGTGCTGCAGCTCGTGGTGCTGGTGGTGGCCTCCGCCCGCGCCGACATGCACCTGTCGCTGATGTGGCCGCGGCTGACGGCGGGGGTGAAGCGGCTCTGCGTGCTGGCCGGCCCGAGCATCATCGCGGGCGGGGTGGTGCAGATCAACGTGTTCGTCGGCACCGTGATCGCCTCCACCCAGGAAGGCGCGGTCGCCTGGCTCTATTATGCCGACCGGGTCTATCAGCTGCCGCTCGGCGTCGTCGGCATCGCCAACGGCATCGTGCTGCTGCCGGACATCGCGCGGCGCGTGCGCGCCGGCGACCTGGAAACGGTCAATCACAGCCTGAACCGCTCGCTCGAATTCGCCATGGTGCTGACGCTGCCGGCCGCAGCCGCGCTCCTCGCCGTGCCGCTGCCGCTGACCATCGGCCTGTTCGAGCGTGGCGCGTTCTCGGCCGCCGACAGCGTGGCGACCGCATCCGCCCTCGCCGCCTTCGGGGCCGGCCTGCCCGCCTTCGTGCTGATCAAGGTGTTCCAGCCGGCATTCTTCGCCCGGCAGGATACCCGGACGCCGATGTGGTATTCGGCCATCAACATGGTCGTGAACGTGGTGCTGAGCCTCGCCCTGTTCCCGGTGTTCGGCCATGTCGGTGTGGCGATGGCGACATCCGCGGCGAGCTGGCTGAATGTCGTGCTGCTCTATTCCGGGCTACGGCGGGCCGGGCTGTTCTCGTTCGACCGGCGCCTGATCTCGTCGCTCTGGCGCATCGCCGCGGCGACGGTGCTGATGGCGGCGGCGCTGGTCGGCCTTGCCTCCCTGCTGGCGCCGCTCACGGCCCGCGGCGGCTGGCTGCGGATCGAGGCCCTCGCAGGCCTCGTGATCGGTGGCGGCGTGGTCTACTGCCTCGCCGCAATCGCGTTCGGCGCAATCCGGCGCAGCGAGATCGCCCGCGTCCTCAAGGGTCGCAGGGGCCGGGGAAAGACCTGATCCATCGTCGTGCCGCGGCGCCGGCGGCGCCATTCCTCACTCCCCGGCTTGCGCCGGGCGGCCGGCTTCGCCATAACCCGCCGGTCCTCGCAACAAGGTCGACCCGGTCATGACGACGTTCGAGCCCCGCGTGTTCTCCGGCATCCAGCCGACGGGCAACCTGCATCTCGGTAACTATCTCGGCGCGCTGTCGCGCTTCGTGCCGCTGCAGCGCGAATATAACTGCATCTATTGCGTGGTCGATCTGCACGCGATCACCGTCGCGCAGGACCCTGTCGAGCTCACCGCCGCCATCCGCGAGGTAACGGCGGCCTATCTCGCTGCCGGCATCGACGCGAAGAGGCACATCGTCTTCAACCAGTCGCAGGTGCCGGCGCACGCCGAGCTCGCCTGGGTGTTCAACTGCGTGGCGCGGATGGGCTGGCTCAACCGCATGACCCAGTTCAAGGAAAAGGCCGGCAAGGACAAGGAGAACGCCTCCGTGGGCCTGTTCGCCTATCCGACGCTGATGGCTGCCGACATCCTGGTCTATCGCGCCACCCACGTGCCGGTCGGCGAGGACCAGAAGCAGCACCTCGAACTGACCCGCGACATCGCCGCGAAGTTCAACAACGACTTCTCGGCCCGCATCGGCGCCCTCGGGCACGGCGACGCGTTCTTCCCGATGCCGGAGCCGCTGATCCAGGGACCGGCGACGCGGGTGATGAGCCTGCGCGACGGCACCAAGAAGATGTCGAAATCGGACCCGTCCGATTATTCGCGCATCAACCTCGTGGACGATGCCGAAACCATCGCGCTCAAGATCCGCAAGGCGAAGACCGATCCCATGGACCTGCCCTCCGAGCCGAAGGGCCTCGAGGGGCGGCCGGAGGCCGACAATCTCGTCGGCATCTACGCCGCGCTCTCCGGGCAGACCAAGGAAGCGGTGCTCGCCGAACATGGCGGCAAGCAGTTCTCCGCCTTCAAGCCGCTGCTCGCCGACCTCGCCGTGGAGAAGCTCTCGCCGATCGCCGACGAGATGCGCCGCCTCAAGGCCGACCCCGGCTATATCGACGGCGTGCTGGCGGATGGTGCCGACCGCGCGGCGGCGATCGCTGCCCCGGTGGTCGCCTCCGTGAAGGAGATTCTCGGGATGCTGGCCTCCCGCCGGGGCTGAGTCCGGGGTGGATGCAAAACCTTTGTTAGCCAAATTCAATGGCCCAACTGCAACACCGACCGTTTTAGCGCAGTCGGGTGTCGTTTCGGGCGCGCAAGTTCTGCTATATGAATCGGACATGGGATTGGTTGGGCGTGATCGCGTTTCAGGATCGCTCCGGAGCCGTGGACTGACGGAGGAGATTATGCGGGCTGCATTCCACCTCGATACCGCGCCGCGGCGTGCTCTCGCGGGTGTCGTCGTCGCCGTGATGGCGACGGTTTCGGCGCAAGCGGTGTCGGCGCAGCCGGCAACCGGCACGGCATCGAACTCGTCCGAGATCACCATCAACAAGCCCGGCACCGGCGGTTATGTCGGCCCCTACGGCCAGTCGCTGCCCGGCGTGTTCATGAACCAGGGACAGCCGTCCCGTGGTCCGGACCCGCTGAAGGAGTTCGGCTCGCCCTATAGCTGGGCCGCGCCGCTGCCGATCATCGCCAACGATCCGAACCCGACCCCGTGGACCGACGAATATCACGGACAGGTCGGCCCGGGCGTCATCCCGTTCTGATCCGGCTTCGGCCCGCTTCAACGGCTCCGCAACGCGGGGCCGTTTTCGTTTGTCCGGGAGCGGGTCCGATCGACGGGAACCGCTCCGGCTCCACCCCCGCAAGCGTCCTCCTGCCGCTCTGATCGGTTTTATCCGGACCGAACATGCTCTAGGATCCGGCCCGTGACACCGGGCGGGCCACATGCCCTCCCCCGGTTTCTGCCGCCCTGGCTCCCGCCTTCCGTTCGAAACCGCGATCGGCCGCGGGCTTCGCGCTACCCGCCCGAGGGAATCCTCCCCGAGGGTGCCGCACCCGGCCGCACGCACAAATGCCGAGGAAAGAAATGGGCTTCATCGCCGATGCGCTCTCGCGCGTGAAACCGTCCGCCACCATCGCCGTCACCAACAAGGCCGCCGAGCTCAAGCGGGCGGGCCGCGACGTGATCGGCCTCGGCGCAGGCGAGCCCGATTTCGACACGCCGGAGAACATCAAGGAAGCGGCGATCAAGGCGATCCGCGACGGCAAGACCAAGTACACCGCCGTCGACGGCATCCCCGAGCTGAAGGAGGCCATCGCGGCCAAGTTCGCCCGCGAGAACAATCTCTCCTACAAGCCGTCCCAGGTCAGCGTCTCCAACGGCGGCAAGCAGGTGCTCTACAATGCGCTCGTCGCCACCCTCAATCCGGGTGACGAGGTCATCGTGCCGGCGCCCTACTGGGTGAGCTATCCGGAGATGGTGCTGCTGTGTGGCGGTACCCCGGTGATCGTTTCGGCCGGCGCCGAGAGCGGCTTCAAGATCACTGCCGAAGCGCTCGAAGCGGCCATCACGCCGAAGACCAAGTGGCTGATCTTCAACTCGCCGTCCAACCCGACGGGCGCCGCCTATACCCGCGCCGAGGTCAAGGCGCTCACGGACGTGCTGGTGCGCCATCCCCATGTGTGGGTGATGAGCGACGACATGTACGAGCACCTCGTCTACGACGACTTCGTGTTCACCACCCCGGCCGAGGTCGAGCCCTCGCTGATCGACCGCACCCTCACGGTCAACGGCGTTTCCAAGGCCTATGCCATGACCGGCTGGCGCATCGGCTATGGCGCCGGTCCGGACGCGCTGATCAAGGCGATGGCCAAGGTGCAGAGCCAGTCGACCTCCAATCCGTCGTCCATCTCGCAGTGGGCGGCGGTCGAGGCGCTGAACGGCACCCAGGACTTCATTCCGAAGAACGCGCTCCTTTTCAAGGATCGCCGCGACCTCGTCGTTTCCATGCTGAACCAGGCGCGCGGCATCCAGTGCCCGACCCCGGAAGGCGCGTTCTATGTGTTCCCGTCCTGCGCCGGCACGATCGGGCTCACGGCTCCGTCGGGCAAGGTGATCGAGAACGACGAGGCGTTCGTGACGGAACTCCTCGAAGCGGAAGGTGTCGCGGTGGTGCAGGGCTCCGCCTTCGGCCTCGGCCCGTTCTTCCGCATCTCCTACGCGACGTCGAACGCGGCGCTTGAGGAATCCTGCAAGCGCATCCAGCGCTTCTGCGGAAATCTACGCTGATCCTGTCGCTTCGGCCGGCGGTCGCGGCCGCCGGCCGGTGCAACCTGCAGCGCGCCTTTGCGGATTGTCATGGCCCGCTCCCTGCAAACCCGGCACGCTGGCTTCGGTGTGCCATCCATTTGCAGGCACACGATCTTTCGGAAAATCCGGTTCCCGTCTTCCGGATTCCTGTTCTAGACATTGCATCGCGTACGTTGTGCCGATTCCGGACGACCCGGCGGCGGAGCGCCACGATCAACCTGCGAAGGAGTTCACCTCCATGACGATCCGCCTTGCCACCGCAGCCCTCGTGGCCGCCGCCCTCATCACCACGCCGGCCCTTGCCCAGGAAAAGCGCGTGAACGTGGGCGTGCTGACCTGCAAGGAAGGCACGAATGTCGGCTTCATCGTCGGCTCGACCACCAAACTCACCTGCGAGTTCAAGCCTGCCGGCGGCGGCAAGGTCGAGCACTATGCCGGCGAGATCTCGCAGTTCGGCGTCGACATCGGCGAGACCAAGGCGACGCAGATCGTCTGGGGCGTGTTCGCGCCCTCGACCGGTGGCCTTGCTCCGGATGCCCTCACCGGCGAATATGGCGGCCTGACCGCCGAGGCGACGGTGACGGTGGGTCTCGGCGCCAATGTGCTGATCGGCGGCTTCTCGCGCTCGATCGCGCTTCAGCCGCTGAGCACGCAGGTCCAGGAAGGCTTCAACATCGCCGCCGGCATCGCCGCGCTGAAGCTGAAGCCCGCCGCCTGATCCGGATCGCCTCCGGGCCGGCTCGCCGTCGCGCCCGGAGGCGCCTGACCGATGGAGCACATCCGTGCTTCACGCACGAAGCACGGGGGTGCTCCGAACATGCGCATCCTGGCCCTCGACACCGCAGGCTCCGCCGCCTCGGTCGCCGTGCTCGACCTCTCCGGTGGCGTATCCGCACGCGACCTCTCCGGTGGCGTTGCCGCTCAGGGCGAGCGGCTGATCGTGCGGTTCGATCCCTCCCCCACCGGCCATGCCGAACGGCTGATGACGATGATCACGGAGGCGATCGGCGATCTGTCGCTGGTGCCGGCGGATCTCGATCGCATCGCCGTCTCGCTCGGCCCGGGAAGCTTCACCGGCGTGCGGATCGCGGTCGCGACCGCCCGCGGGCTCGCCTTCGCGCTGTCGCGCCCCGTGATCGGCGTCGGTTCGCTGGAGGCGATCGCCGCGGCAAGCCGCGCGGCCCATCCCGGCCTGCCGGTGATCGCCGCCATCGATGCCAAGCGCGACACGCTCTACCTTCAGGGCTTCGACCATGCCGGAACGCAGCTGGGCCCGGCACGGGCCGTTCCGCTGGCCGAAGCCGCTGCGCTGGTACCCGCGGGTGCGGTTCTGACCGGTTCGGGGGCCGATATCCTGGCCGACCTCTCCCGCCGCGCAGGGCTCGCGACCGGGCCGGTCGAACCGGACCGGATCGTCGAGGCCGCCACCATCGCCCGGATCGCGGCCGCGCGGACACCCGAGCCGGTTGCGCCGGAGCCGATCTATCTGCGGCCACCGGATGCCAAGCCGCAACCGCGGCTGCCGGGCCTGCTGGCGCCCGGCAGTTAGGGCGCTATCCATCGGGCGCGGGGCGATCCGAACGGGACACGCCGCGCCGGTCGTCGTATTTTTCCAGTGTCCTCACCGGGCCGGCCGCTTGAACACCAGGGTGGATCGGTCCTATCCAGCGGCTGAGGCCCTTCCAGGCGCTTGGAACGGGCTTCGAAAGGATCGCTTCGCAACGGAGCGGACAGGCCACGTCCCGGAGACCATCGCCATGGCAGACGAATCGCCCCCGCCGCCTCCAGGCCCGTGGTGGAAGACGTCGTCCTGGTCGCCGCTGTCCTGGTCGGCCTCCTCCTGGCCGATGCTGAGGTGGGATTACTGGTCCGCGCCCTCGGGCGCGCGCCCCTCGGATCCCGTCGATCCGGCACCGGCGGGATGGTGGTGGGCCGATCTCGGCCAGACCGGACTTTGGCCTCTCGCGGACTGGCGTTTCGCCCGCGAACCGGTGATCGAGGCGGCGGAGGACGTCGACCTGCCCGATCTCGCCGACATTCACGCGGCCTCGTTCTCGCAGACCTGGAGCGAGGACGAGATCGCGGCGCTGATGGGCGGCGCGGGCGTGTTCTGCCTCGTCGCGCGGCGCGGGACGCCTTACGGCACCCGGCGGCCGATCGGCTTCATCATGATGCGATCGGTGGCCGGCGAGGCCGAGGTGCTGACCATCGCGGTCCATCCCCACCATCGCGGCGCGGGCATCGGCGGGCTCCTGACCGATGCGGCGCTGCGCCGGCTTTATGTGGACGGCGTCGCCTGCGTCTTCCTGGAGGTCGATACGCAGAATGCACCCGCGCTCGCCGTTTATCGCCGCCGCGGCTTCGTTCAGGTCGGGCAGCGGCCGGGCTATTATGCCCACGCGGCCGGGCAGGGACATGCGCTTGTCTTGCGTTGCGATCTCCGTTAGCCCATGGCTTTGTAGCGAAGTAGACTAATTCGAAAGTACATCGACCAGCGAACGGACCCGCCGTTTCCGCCCCGCGAGGGCGCGAGAGACAGCCGGGATCGAGTGCATCGGCGTCGAACCGCGACGGGAGCTGCGAGCCGTGACCAATCAGACCCACATCATCAAGACGGCCTCCTCGACGGGTCCTGATGCCCAGCCGCTCGAAGCGCTTTGCGTCGCCAAGGGAATGCGCATGACCGACCAGCGGCGGGTGATCGCCCGCGTGCTGGAAAGCGCCGACGACCATCCCGACGTGGAGGAACTCCACCGTCGCGCCAACGCCATCGACAACCGGATCTCGATCTCCACCGTCTATCGCACCGTGAAGCTGTTCGAGGATGCCGGCATCATCGAGCGCCACGACTTCCGCGACGGCCGCTCGCGCTACGAGACCGTGCAGGACGACCACCACGACCACCTGATCGATCTGAGATCCGGCAAGGTGGTGGAGTTCCGCAACGAGGACATCGAGCGCCTGCAGGAATTCATCGCGCGGGAGCTCGGCTTCAAGCTGGTCGACCACCGGCTCGAACTCTATGGTGTGCCGCTGGAAGACAAGGACAAGCGGTAACCGGCGCCCTCGATCGGGCCGGCGGCCCGCCCATTTCGCGGAATGCCGAATGCAGCGCCTGCGGGTCGTTCTATCGCTGTTGGCGCTGAGCCTGGTGACGCTGGTGCTGCTGCCGGTGCAGTGGCTCGCCGTCCGCCTCGACCGGCCTCTCGCCGGCCGCATTCCGATGTGGTGGCACCGCATCGCCCTCGCCCTGCTGCGCGTGCGGGTGCTGGAGCGCGGCCGCCCGGCTGAGGCCCGGCCGCTGCTGATCCTCTCCAACCACGTCTCCTGGCTCGACATTTCCGTGATCGGATCGCGGATGCCGCTGTCGTTCATCGCCAAGGCCGAAGTCGCGGGCTGGCCGGTGTTCGGCCTGTTCGCCAGATTGCAGCGCACGGTGTTCGTCGACCGCACCCGCCGCACCGATACCGGGCGGGTGACGAGCGCAATCGCGGTGCGGCTCGGACGGGGCGATCCGATGGTGCTGTTCCCGGAAGGCACCTCAACCAACGGCAGCGAGGTGCTGCCGTTTCGCAGTGCGCTCGTCGGCGCCGCGCGCCAGACGCTTGCTGACGACCGAACCCTTGCCGACAAAAAGCCGCTCGCCGGCGAACAGGGCGGCTCCGGGACGGACGGCGCCGGGCAGCGGGCGATGGTGCAGCCATTGTCGATCGCCTACACCCGCCTCGCGGGGTTGCCGATGGGGCGGATCAAGCGGCCGCTCGTCGCATGGTACGGGGACATGGACCTCGCCCCCCACCTTCTGGCGCTGATGGCGGGGCCGCCGGTGGACGTCGAGCTGAGCTGGGGAGAACCGATCCCGTTCGGACCGGGCACCGATCGCAAATCGGTGACGGCAAAGGCCGAGGACGAGGTCCGCGCGATGACCATGGCCGCCCTCACCGGCCGGGCCGCCACGCCGGCGGCATGACGCGGAAGCACCGCCTTCGAGGCCGGTTTGCCCTGTCCCCTGCCGCGGCAAGGACGGCTATTCTCAAATGCGGCGAAACACGGTAAATCCTGAATGAAGGGACAGTCTTTGCGTCCAAGACCGCCGAGCAGTTCCGCGGGCTAGCTTGAAAGCCAAGATCGAAAACCAGGTTCCGACGCACCCGCGGCACCTGTTCGCGTTGCACCACGAGACGAGGGAGGGGTCGCAACCCCGCCGAATGACCGACAAGCGCACCGTCTTCGTCAAGACGTACGGCTGTCAGATGAACGTCTACGATTCCGATCGTATGACGGATGCACTGGTGCCGGCCGGCTATGTCCCGACTGATTCGCTCGAGACAGCCGATCTCGTTCTCCTGAACACCTGCCATATCCGCGAGAAGGCTGCCGAGATGGTCTATTCCGAGCTCGGCCGCATCCGCCTCATCAAGGAAGCGCGTGCCCGCGAGGGCCGCGAGATGACGGTCGGCGTCGCCGGCTGCGTCGCCCAGGCCGAAGGCCGGGAGATCGCCGCCCGTGCGCCGGTGGTCGATCTCGTCGTCGGGCCGCAGACCTATCATCGGCTGCCGGAATTTCTCGACCGCGCCCGCAAGGGCGAGCGGGTGGTGGAAACGGAACTCGCCACCGAAGAGAAGTTCGAGAGCCTGCCGGCACCCTCCCGCGAGCGCACGCTCGCCCGCGGCGTCACCGCGTTCCTCACCGTCCAGGAAGGCTGCGACAAGTTCTGCTCGTTCTGCGTGGTGCCCTACACCCGTGGCACCGAGATTTCACGTCCAGTCGCCCGCGTCGTGCAGGAGGCGGAGCGCCTGGCATCGGCCGGCGTGCGCGAGGTGACGCTGCTCGGCCAGAACGTCAACGCCTATCACGGCGAAGGCCCGGACGGCGCGAGCTGGAACCTCGCCCGGCTGGTGGCGCGCCTCGCGGAGAACCCGGGCCTCGACCGCCTGCGCTACACCACGAGCCACCCGCGCGACATGGACGACGACCTGATCGCCGCCCACCGCGACCTGCCGCAGCTGATGCCCTATCTGCATCTGCCGGTGCAGTCCGGGTCGGACCGTATCCTCGCGGCGATGAATCGCCGCCACACGGCGGCTGGCTACCTGCGCCTCATCGAGCGCATCCGCGCCGCCCGGCCGGACATCGCCCTTTCCGGCGATTTCATCGTCGGCTTCCCCGGCGAGACCGACGCCGACTTCGAGGAAACGCTGACCCTCGTGCGCGAGGTCGGCTATCTCTCGGCGTTCACCTTCAAGTACAGCCCGCGGCCCGGCACCCCCGCCGCCGGCCGCGACGGACAGGTGCCGGAAACGGTGAAGACCGAGCGGCTCGACCGCCTTCAGGCCCTCGTCAATGAACAGACCCGCGCGTTCAACGCCCGCACCGTCGGGCTCACGATCCCGGTGTTGATCGAGAAGCCCGGCCGGCGTCCCGGCCAGCTTTCCGGCCGGTCGCCGTGGCTACAGGCCGTGCATATCGACGGCGACCCCGCCCGCATCGGCGAGATCGCCGACATAACCATCACCGCCGTGGGAACCAACAGCCTCGCGGGCCGTTTCGCCTCCGGGGCGCCGAGTCGGACAGGGATCGCTTCGTGACCGTCGAACGGACCGCTTCGCCTACCTCCGCCCCCGTCATCGCGCCGCGCCTCGTGCCGGCTTCCGATATCACCCATGTCGTGCTGGCGTTCGACGACAATCGCCTGATCGGCGATCTGTTCGGCCAGTTCGACCAGAACCTCGCCGTGATCGAGCAGCGCCTCGGGGTCGAGGCGGTGGCGCGCGGCAACCAGGTGACCATCAAGGGTCCGCACGAGTCCTGCGAACACGCCCGCGACGTGCTCGAACAGCTCTACGACCGGCTGCAGAAGGGCCTCGACGTCCACCCGACCGACGTCGAAGGCGCGATCAAGCTGGTCGCCGCCGCCAAGGCACAGCTGACACTGCCCACGATGGAGCCGAAGGGCCGGCTCGCCTATGCCCAGGTTTCCACCCGCCGCCGCACCGTGGTCGCCCGCACGCCCGCCCAGGACGCCTATCTGAGGGCGATGGACCGGGCGGATCTCGTGTTCGGCGCCGGCCCCGCCGGTACCGGCAAGACCTTCCTCGCCGTCGCCTACGCCGCCGCCCTGCTCGAGCGCGGCGACGTGGCCCGCCTGATCCTGTCACGTCCAGCCGTCGAGGCCGGCGAGCGGCTCGGCTTCCTGCCCGGCGACATGCGCGAGAAGGTCGATCCCTATCTCCGCCCGCTCTATGACGCGCTCTACGAGATGATGCCCCCCGAGAAGGTCGAGCGCGGCCTTCAGTCCGGCATGATCGAGGTGGCGCCGCTCGCCTTCATGCGCGGCCGGACGCTGACCAACGCCATCGTCCTGCTCGACGAGGCGCAGAACACCACATCCATGCAGATGAAGATGTTTCTCACCCGCCTCGGTGAGAACTCGAAGATGATCATCACCGGCGATCCGACCCAGGTCGACCTTCCGCCCGGCCAGGTTTCCGGGCTCGGCGAGGCGATCGGCATCCTGGACCAGGTGCCGGGCGTGGCGCTGGTGCGGTTCACGGCGGCCGACGTGGTCCGCCACGAACTGGTCGGCCGCATCGTCGCCGCATACGAGAAGGTGGGAGCGGAGCGCACGGCCGCACGGGACGCGCGGGAGGCACGCCGCACCGCGGGCGAGGCCACGGGCACGCCGGCGCCATGACAGGCGGAAGCGACGCTGCCGTCGGCGTGGAGCCTGCGGCGACCGGTTCGGTCGGCATCGATCTCGTCGTCGAGGCCGGCGACTGGGGCAGCGAGGATGCACTCGAAAGTCTCGTCGCCGAGACCCTGAACGCGTCCGCGCCGCTCGCGGGGTCCGGCCCCGGCGACCTGTCGCCGCTGCCGGCTTGCGAGGTGGCGATCGCCTTCGCCGACGACGCGCGGGTGCGCGAGATCAACCGCGATCACCGCGGCAAGGACAAGCCGACCAACGTGCTGTCCTTTCCGGCGGCGGAGATGCCGGGGGCGCCATACCGTTTCCTCGGCGACATCGTGCTGGCCTACGAGACCGTCGCGGCCGAGGCGGCCGCCGAAGGCAAGCCGTTCGATCACCACCTGCGCCATCTGGTGGTGCACGGCTTTCTTCACCTTCTCGGCTATGACCACGAGACGGAGGCGGAGGCGGAGGAGATGGAAGCCCTGGAAAGGGCATGTCTCGCGCGGCTGGGCGTGCCCGATCCCTATCGCGGCGAGGCCGATTGACGGTTCGACCTCAGGCAAGCCTGGGTATCGGGAGACGAAAAGGACTCCCGGAACCGGCCGCATCGTGAATATTGTGGACGACAGATCGAATTGAGGGCGGCGCAAGCCTGTCTGGAATGAACGACGACACATCAAGTACCGCCGCGGCCGTGACAACGGCCGCTGCCTCCGCCGCACCGGCAGCGAAAGCCGCCCGAAGCGGAACGGTAAGCCCGATCGAGCCCGATCGTGCACAGGACCTGCGCGCACAGGATCCGCGCGCACAGGAGCGCTCCAGCGAACGGCCCCAGGAGAGAGGCCAGGAGCGTGCCACGGAAGGGTGGATCGCCCGGCTGATGGGCGCTATGGGCCTCAGAAATGGCGGCTCGCTGCGGGAAAACCTCGAAAGCGCTCTCGCCGCAGGCCCCGATTCCAGCGGCGAGGAAGCCTTCACGCCCGAAGAGCGGATGCTGTTGCGCAACATCCTGCGGCTGCGCACCCTGCGGGTCGAGGACGTGATGATCCCGCGGGCCGACATCGTCGCGGCGGATGCCGAGACGCCTCTCGCCGGCCTGATCCGCGCCTTTCTGGCCTCCGGCCATTCCCGCATGCCGATCTACCGGGAGAGCCTCGACGATCCCCTCGGCATGGTCCACATCAAGGACCTGATGGCGCTGATCGCCTCCCGCGCCTCGCAGGCAGCGGGAGCGGTGGCCGAGGCGCCGGACGCGCCCCTGCCCCTCGGCGCGGTCGACCTGTCCCAGCCGGTCGGCGAGGCCGAGATCCTGCGGCCCGTGCTGTTCGTTCCCCCCTCCATGCCGGCGAGCGACCTCATCGCACGCATGAAGGCGGACAGGATGCAGATCGCACTTGTGATCGACGAGTATGGCGGCACCGACGGCCTGGTGACACTGGAGGACCTGATCGAGACCGTGCTCGGCGACATCGAGGACGAGCACGATCAGGCCGAGGAGGCGATGATCGCGCCCGATCCGGAGGGTGGCTGGATCGCCGATGCGCGCATCGATCTCGACGAACTCGCCGAAGTGGTCGGCCCCGACCTGAATGTCGACGAACTCGAGGAAGAAGACGTCGATACGCTGGGCGGCCTGATCTATACGCTGGTCGGCCGCATTCCCCAGCGCGGCGAGCACATTGCACCGCCCGAGATTCCCGCCCTCGCTTTCGAAATTCTCGATGCCGATCCACGGCGGGTGTCGCGGGTGCGCGTCTATTATCGCCATCCAAGGGACGGCGAGCAGCAGACATGACGCCAGCGGGCGCCGGCCTGCGGTTCCGGCGGCCGCCGCCCCTGCCGGCCCGAACGACCACCGCACGGTGAGGGAGTGCGGGCCATGCGAAAACTTCGGGACCGACGCCGAGGCCGTTTCTTCGTCGCCGGCGAGGCGGCACGGCCGGGCGAGGGTGTCGCGCGGCACATCCCGTCTTCCGCCCACGGGGCGCTTCCGGCGCTCGACCGGCTTGCCGCACGGATCGCCGGCCTAACCGGATGGCGGCGGAATGCCCTCGCCTTCGCCGCCGGTGGGGTTTCCGCACTCGCCCAAGCGCCGTTCGGGTATGGCGCGGCGCTGCTGATCTCCCTTCCGCTGCTGGTCTTCCTGCTCGACGGCGCGGCGATGCGGCCGACGGGACGGCGCGTGCGCACTGCTGCGCTGGCTGGGTGGTGGTGGGGGTTCGGCGCCTTCCTCGCTGGCCTGTGGTGGATCGGCGCCGCGTTTCTGGTGGATGCCGCCGATTATGGCTGGATGATCCCGTTCGCGGTTGCTGGATTGCCGGCCGGGCTGGCCGTGTTCCCGGCAGCCGCCGCGGTGCTGGCCATCACATTCTGGCGGCCGGGCGCCTCCCGCGTCCTTGCGCTTGCTGCCGCGCTGACGGCGACGGAATGGCTGCGAGGGCGGATCGCCACCGGTTTCCCCTGGAACGACATCGGCTATGCGCTGACCAACAGCGAGGCGTTGATGCAGGGCGCGAGCCTCATCGGCATTTCCGGCCTCGCCCTCGTCGCCGCGCTCGCCGGCGCGGCTCCGGCGGCACCGTTCGGGCCGTTCGGCCGCCGGCCGGGCGGCTTCGCGCTGTGCGCTGCCGCCGCCGCGCTCGTCGGCGCACTGGCCGCGTTCGGCTTCGCCCGGCTTTCCGGCGCCTCAGATGCCGACGTGGCCGGCGTGCGGCTGCACCTGGTGCAGCCCGCCATCGACCAGAGCGAAAAGTGGCGGCCGGAGAACCGCTGGCAGAGCTTCGACACGCTGCTCTCCCTCACGCGGGAGGCGAAGCCGGCACCGGACGGCGGCACCACCGTGGTGGTCTGGCCCGAAACGGCGACGCCCTTCCTCCTCGCCGATTCAGCCATCGCGCTCGGCGACATCGCCCGCTCTCTTCCGGAACGGAGCGTGCTCGTCGCCGGGACGGTCTTCGCAGCAGCCGACGAGACAAGCGGGAATTCCGAAGGCGACGGCGCGGAAGCCGCCGGGCCCGAGCGCTACTACAACAGCGCGCTTGCGATCGACCGCACCGGAACCGTCATCGGGCGGGACGACAAGGTTCATCTCGTGCCGTTCGGCGAATATCTGCCGTTCCAGTCCGTGCTGGAAAGCACCGGGCTCGGTGCACTGGCTGAATCGCTGCCCGGCGGCTTCACCCCGGGCGGCGGCCACGTGCCGATGACGCTGCCCGGCGTGCCGCCGGCGAGTGTGCTGATCTGCTACGAGGCGATTTTTCCCGCGGAGGTGGTTGCTCCCGGCACGCATCCCGGCTGGCTGTTGAATCTCACCAACGATGCGTGGTTCGGCGACACGCCCGGGCCCTACCAGCACTTCCAGCAGGCGCGCGTGCGCGCAGTGGAACAGGGGCTGCCGCTGGTGCGTGCGGCGAACACCGGCATCTCGGCGATCGTCGACCCCTATGGCCGCGTCCGGGCCAGTCTCGCCCTGTCGAAGCGCGGGGTCGTCGACGGCCCGTTGCCTGCCGCCATCGGCAAACCCCTCTACGCCCGCATCGGCGATGCGCCGGTACTCGGCGTGGTCGCGGCCGTGTTCCTTCTGCTCGCGGCGCGGCGTCGCGGGCGTCAACACAAAGCGACTGATTGACACCGGTCAAAAACACCTCATTATCCAGCCGTCAACCACGGCGTGCCGACTATCGACCACCGTGTATGCCACACCGACGAGGGGGGTGGGTCCTCAAGACCCCGATTAGAGCGTCGGTACTGATCACACGCCGCGCAGTAGTGCGCGCTTTTCGACGTGTTCTGAGGACCCCGAGCCAATGCCCAGTAAGAAGTCCCCCAATCCAATCGATTCACACGTCGGAAGCCGTGTGCGTATGCGGCGAATGATGCTTGGAATGAGCCAGGAAAAGCTCGGCGAGCATCTTGGCATCACGTTCCAGCAGATCCAAAAATACGAAAAGGGAACCAACCGGATCGGCGCCAGCCGCTTGCAGCATATCGCAACCGTTCTGCAGGTTCCGGTGTCGTTCTTCTTTGAGGACGCACCGCCGACGCCGGGTGCAGCAACTTCGGAGGGTTTCTCCGAGGACCATCCGGCGGCTTACGTGACGAGCTTCCTCACCTCGAGCGAGGGTCTCGCACTCAACCGGGCGTTCGTGCGCATCCGCAACGGCCAGGTTCGGCGGCGCGTGGTGGATCTGGTGGAATCGCTGGCGGACGATGAGGTGGCGTGAGTTGCGCCCTGATGCGGCGACCGGCGATCATGGCCAGTTCCGCATATAAGCATACCTTTATGTCTGCTTGAACTCCCCCTCGCTTTGCTGCTATTTGACGGGCGTGGTGCCGTTGGTTCGGCGTCCACGCCCTTTTCCTAGATGGAGCTGCGAAGCCAGTGTCCCGTTCGAGCTATCTGTTCACCAGCGAATCCGTTTCGGAAGGCCATCCCGACAAGGTCTGCGACCGCATCTCCGACACCATCGTCGATGCGTACCTGTCGGTGATGCCGGAAGCGCGCGTCGCCTGTGAGACCCTGGCTACCACCAACCGCGTCGTCATCGCCGGCGAGGTCCGCGGCCCCGAGACCATCACGAACGACTACCTGACCCACCTGACGCGCCTCGCGATCCGCGACATCGGCTACGAGCAGGAGGGCTTCCACTGGCGGAACGCGGACGTCGCCGTCCACCTCCACGCCCAGTCGGCCGACATCGCCCAGGGCGTCGATGCCGCCGGTAACAAGGACGAAGGCGCCGGCGACCAGGGCATCATGTTCGGCTATGCCTGCCGCGAGACGCCGGACCTGATGCCGGCCCCGATCTATTATGCCCACAAGATCCTGAGGACGCTGGCGGAAGTCCGCAAGTCCGGCAAGGAGCCGGCGCTCGGCCCCGACGCGAAGAGCCAGGTCACGCTCGCCTACGAGAACGGCAAGCCGGTTCGCGCGACGCAGATCGTGCTCTCGACCCAGCACGTCGATCCCAACCTGTCCTCGTCCGACGTGTTCGACATCGTCGCGCCCTACATCACGGCTGACCTGCCGGAAGGCTGGGTGAACAAGGACACCATCTGGCACGTCAACCCGACCGGCAAGTTCGTGATCGGCGGTCCGGACGGCGACTGCGGCCTGACCGGCCGCAAGATCATCGTCGACACCTACGGCGGCGCGGCGCCCCACGGCGGCGGTGCGTTCTCGGGCAAGGACCCGACCAAGGTGGACCGGTCGGCCGCCTATGCCGCGCGCTACCTCGCCAAGAACGTGGTTGCCGCTGGCCTCGCCGACCGCTGCACCATGCAGATCGCCTATGCCATCGGCGTCTCCGAGCCGCTGGCGGTCTATGTCGACCTGCACGGCACCGGCAAGGTTGCCGAGGCGTCGATCGAGAAGGCGGCGCGCGAAGTGATGGACCTGACGCCGCGCGGCATCCGGCAGCATCTCGGCCTGAACCGGCCGATCTACGCCCGGACCTCTTCCTACGGCCATTTCGGCCGCGCGCCGGAAGCGGACGGCGGTTTCTCCTGGGAGAAGACCGACCTCGCCGACGCGCTCGCCAAGGCGGTGGCCTGACGATCCGGCGCGGTTGCGCCTGACGGGACGCGACTTCGCGCGTGACCGGCGGGCTCGATCGCGGCAGCGATCTCGGTCGAACAAATCCGGGGCACGGCGCAGCTGAGGCTGCGCCGTTGCCGTTTTGGACGCATCTACGAACACGGTCGCGTCACGCCCTTGCGACCCGGCTTCGCGGTTTGGGACAGGCACGGCGACGCCTTCAGGCCATTCGGCAGCTCGGCTCCTGCGCCCCTGTTGAGCCTGTCGATGAAAAGCCACGTCATATCCGGCGTGCGGGCGAACGGCGGGCCGGCGTGACCGAAACCACATGGACGGCACTTTCGACATGACCGACGAACAACCGCGCCGATCCGCTTTCTTCGGCCGGCGCCAGGGGCGTCCCCTGCGTGAACATCAGGCCGATCTCACCGGAACGCTGCTGCCGCGGCTGGCGATTGACACGTCGGCGCCGGCGCCGGACGATCTCCGCACGCTGTTTCCGAGGCCCGTCGACGAGGTGTGGATGGAAATCGGCTTCGGCGGCGGCGAGCACCTGATGCACCAGGCCCGCTCAAACCCGGCCGTCGGCTTCATCGGCTGCGAGCCGTTCGTCAACGGCATGGCCAAGGCCCTCGCCTCGATCGAACGGGACTGCATCGACACGATCCGCCTGCACGATCGCGATGCCGTCGAGGTGATCGACTGGCTGCCCGACGCCAGCCTCGCGCGCGTCTACCTGCTCTATCCCGATCCCTGGCCGAAGAAGCGGCACTGGAAGCGCCGCTTCGTCTCGGACGACAGGCTCGACCGGCTGGCGCGGGTGATGAAGCCGGGCGCCGAACTGCGGTTCGCAAGCGACATCGATACCTATGTCGACTGGGCGCTCAACCACGTCCACGCCCATCCCGCATTCACCTGGACGGCTGAGACGGCGGATGACTGGCGCAAGCCGTGGGCCGGCTGGCCCGGCACGCGCTACGAAGCGAAGGCGATCCGCGAAGGCCGGCCGCCGGCCTACCTGACCTTCCGGCGCATCTGAGCCACCGGGCACAGGCCGCCTGCCCCGGAGCGGGCACGGCTGATGGACGGACCGATCCGGTCTGCCGAGACATCGCACGGATTGGAATGCGCGGGCAGCCTGCCGGACAGGTCGCTCGATCTGAACGGGGGCTCTACGCCGCCTCTGCGAAACTTGACGACAGCCGCCGGAACGCCAGCGCTTCGGCGAGATGAACACGCCTGACGGCGTCGGACCCGTCGAGATCGGCGAGCGTGCGGGCGACCTTCAGCACGCGGTGATAGCCGCGCGCGGAAAGCCGCATCGTCTCGGCCGCCGCCGTCAGCAGCGCCCGCCCCGCCGCATCGGGACGGGCGATGTCCTCCACCAGTCCCGGGCTGCAGGCCGCGTTAAGGCGGATGTCGAGACCCATCGCCGCGAACCGCGCCTCCTGGCGGGCACGGGCGGCGGCCACGCGGGCCGCCACCTCCGCCGAGCCTTCACTCGGGGACGGCAAGGCGAGGTCGGCGGCGCTGACGGCACCGACTTCCACCCTGAGATCGACGCGGTCGAGCAGCGGCCCCGACACCCGCGCCTGATAGTCCGCCGCGCAGCGCGCGCCCCGGCGGCAGGTGTGGCCCGGTTCCCCCGCCATGCCGCAGCGGCAGGGGTTCATCGCCGCCACCATCTGCACGCGCGCCGGATAGGAAACACGGTGGTTGGCCCGCGCGATCACCGCCTCCGCGCTTTCGAGCGGCTGCCGCAGCGCATCGAGCACCTGCGGCTGGAATTCCGGCAGTTCGTCGAGGAAAAGCACGCCGTTGTGGGCGAGCGAGACCTCGCCCGGCCGCGCTCGCATGCCGCCGCCGACGAGGGCCGCCATGGAGGCCGAGTGATGCGGCGCACGGAACGGCCGGCGATCCGACAGGCGGCCGTCGGCGAGCTGGCCGGCGACGGAATGGATCATCGACACTTCCAGAAGCTCGCGCGGTGACAGCGGCGGCAGGATGGAAGGCAACCGCGCCGCCAGCATCGACTTGCCGGAGCCCGGCGGTCCGACGAACAGCAGATGATGGCCGCCGGCCGCGGCGATCTCGAGCGCGCGCTTCGCCGTCTCCTGCCCCTTGACGTCCTTGAGATCGGGCAGGGCCGGGCCTGCGTCGCGGATACGCGGCTGCGGCTGTGACAGCAACTGCGTTCCCCGGAAATGGTTGACGATGCCGATCAGGCTCGTCGGCGCGAGCACCGGCACGGCCTCGCCCGCCCACGCGGCCTCCGGGCCCGACCGGGCCGGACAGATCAGGCCCTTGCCGAGGGCATGGGCGCCCATCGCCGCCGGCAGGGCGCCGGCCACGGGGGCGATGGTGCCGTCGAGCGCGAGTTCGCCGAGCACGATCCAGTCTTCCAGCGCCGCCGCCGGAACGGCGCCCATCGCCGCCATCAGCCCGAGCGCGATCGGAAGGTCGTAGTGGCTTCCCTCCTTCGGCAGGTCGGCCGGGGCGAGATTGACCACGATGCGCTTGGCGGGAAGCGAGAGGCCCGACGCGATCAGGGCGGCGCGAACCCGCTCGCGGCTTTCACCCACCGCCTTGTCCGGCAGGCCGACGACGGTGAACGCGACCGCGCCCGGTCCGATCTGGACCTGAACGTCCACCGGCACCGCCTCGATGCCCTGAAACGCAACCGTCGCAACATGGCTCACCATGCCCGCCCCTCCCGGCCGCCTTGAAGTTTCCCGTCCCCGGACCATATGGGAGCGTGATACGGCTGGCAAGAACAAGCCGTGAACATTTTCCTGCGGACACGCTTTCGCGCACCCGGAATTTTATTCCTTCCAATCTGGCCGACGCGAGATCCTCGTCTAATCAGGCCGATTAATGAGGAGGATATTCCGATCCCGCGCCGTTTTGCGCGCTTTTGGAGAAACAGGATCCGGGCCGAGGCACCTCATGAC
>JAEZMP010000523.1 GCA_023442215.1 Pseudomonadota bacterium | reverse complement strand
GCCTTGCGGATCAGGTCCTCGATCTCGCGGTTGACGTTGTTCATTGCCTCCAGCGCGCGGTCGTAGGTCGAGCGCGTGAACTGCTCGCGGCTGACCTCGTAGAGCGTCTGCTTGGTGATGCCGGCGTCGGCAATCGCGGTGCTCTTCAGCATCGGATAGTTCAGCACGTGGTCGCCGAACATCGAGCGCATGAACGAGACCATCTGGTTCTGCGGCCCGTCGCCGGGCTCGTAGCGGGTGACCAGATAGCGCATCCAGTCGTAGCGCATGTTCCCGCCCGCCTCCGCCACGACGCCGAGCAGGTCGGACGTCATGATGAGGAACTGGCACATCGACATCACGTCGAGCATCTGCGGGTGCACGGTCACGAGCACTGCCGTGGCGGCGCAAAGGGCGGAAAGCGTCAGGAAGCCCAGCTGCGGCGGGCAGTCCACGACGACGACGTCGTAATTGTCGGCAACGCTCGCCAGCGCCTCGTCCATCCGCGTGAAGAACAGGGAATCGGAGCCGTCCGCGAGCGCCTTCGGCGTCTCGTGCTCGAACTCCATCAGCTCGATATTGCCGGGGATGAGGTCGAGACCGGGGAAATAGGTCGATCGCACGATCTCGGACAGCGGACGCCGCTCGCCGTCATACCGGATCGCGCCGTAGAGCGTTTCGTTCTCGCCGATATCGAATTCGGGCTGGTAGCCGTGCAGCGCGGAAAGGCTCGCCTGGGGATCGAGGTCGACCGCCAGCACGCGATAGCCGTTCAGCGCGAGATATTGCGCCAGATGCGCCGCCGTCGTCGTCTTGCCGCTGCCGCCCTTGAAATTGACGACGGTGATGACCTGAAGGTGCTCGCCGGCCTCGCGCCGCGGCAGGTAGCGCCGATCGGCCTTGCCGGCCTCGGCGAGATAGGCGCGCAGCGCGTGGATATCTTCGATCGAATAGGAACGTCGTCCTGAGGGGCCGACTTCCGGCTGCGGCCCCTTCCCTTCCAAGGAGAGATGGCGCAAATATCCATCGTTGACGCCGATCAGCTTGGCGGCTTCGCCCGACGTGAACTTGCGCAGGGTCTTGCGCGCGGAAGGCGGGAACAGTTGCAGCCGGTGGGCCTGCAGTTTGGCCGACAGCTCACGCGCGTGATCGCCGATCAACGCATGGATCGCAGTCGGCTGGTCTGGGACGGTACGCATCGCGCTGGCCACGGGCTTCTTCTCGACGGTTCACAATCGTATCTACGCTTTCGGGCGCAAGGCGCTCTTCAAGCCGTGTCTAATACGCCCGATTCTGAAGCGATGTGCAAGGACCAAGAAGTTAACGAAAGATTAACGGTCCAGCAGCAGGCCAGTGGACAACGTCAAAGGCGACTGGTTCGCCCGAATCGCCGGAGTGGTTATCCCCCCGCGCACCGAGATCTGTCGAATCCGGAAGAAGACGATTCGAGGCTTTACCGATTCGGATCTTGTGGAAGCGATTCGGAAGCAGTGCACAGCGCGAAGAAGAGTTAATCACGGCGCCTCGGCCCGATGACGTGGCTTCCAATACATGCGCCGCCGTCGATTCCGCAAGTCGCAACGCGGCATCGATTGTATGGGTCTCTCCGCCGCCGCAGATACCGGGCCTCTCGTTCGCCTTGCTGACGGCCGCGCTGTGTAATCTCCAGCAAAGCGGGATAGAGATCGACCGGGCACGCGGCCGGGCCGTTGGTAACCGGATCGACATCTTCAGATGCTGTACTCGGTCGCGCCTCGCCCGGAGCGCAAGAACACCCGGCGGATGATCCGATAGGCGTCCCGTCTGTGGGGCTGGTGAAAGGCCGCGGGTGCTTCTACCGGCCAACTTGCATCTCCCATCGTGACGCAATTAAACCGGAAGATATGTTGGCATTGATGCCTGCGCCTGTGCGGGATCAATGTGTTGCGAGAACTACCCCGCGGCATTGCGAGGCCCTGGCTTGGGCCAGGAGGTACGGCCTCTGCCCGTCGGTGGGCGTACGCCGCGCCGTGCCGGCGCCGTGAAGCGCGAGAGTTGCCGGCCGGCAACTCGGCGAGCTGAATAATCACGGGCGAGGTTGCCTGCCGCGATCTGCGTCGCCTCGTCGGCCACAGTAGCGTGGTGCGGCGAGCCCGGTTGCCGGCCGGCAACTGCACCGGCCTGCGCCGGATCAGCCGCGAGACCGCCTCTCGGGGCGGGTCTGCGAAATCCAGTCCTGACAACGCCTTGCCGGGTCGGGGCTCGTTGCGATGTCGGTAACGACGGCGACGCTCGTTGCCCCCGCGCCGAGGCAATCCCCTGCCCTCTCGACCGTGATGCCGCCGATGGCGACGAGCGGCAGATCCCCGATCACGCGCCGCCATGTCGCGACCCGCTCGATGCCCTGCGGAATCCAGGGCATCGCCTTGAGGCGCGTGGGGAAAATCGGGCCGAGCGCAACATAGGCCGGGTTGATGGAGAGCGCCCGGTCGAGCTCGCCGTGGGTGTGCGTGCTGACCCCGATGGATGTGCCGGCACGCCGAAGCGCCGGCACATCCGCGCCGTCGAGATCCTCCTGACCCAGGTGGATGAAGTCGATGCCTTCATCGATCGCGAGACGCCAGTGATCGTTGAGAACGAGACGGGCGCCGGCGGCGCGGCAGAGGTCGCGGGCGCGTCGGACCTGGTCGCGCAGATCCGGCGCGGCCCGATCCTTGATGCGAAGCTGCACAAGCTTCACCCCCGCGGGCAGGATGCGCGCGATCCACGCGGCACTGTCGACAACGGGATAGAACGGATCGAGCGGGCTCATGCGAGCACCGGCCGGCCGAGCAGGGGCGTCGAAGGCGCGGCCATGTCGCGCGGCTCGATCGGATCGGCTTCATAGGCGGCGCGGCCAGCTTCGACGGCGCGCGCGAATGCCCGCGCCATCCCGACCGGGTCGCCGGACTTGGCGACGGCGGTGTTGACGAGAATGGCGTCGTAGCCAAGCTCCATCGCCGCACAGGCGTGGGACGGCAGGCCGATGCCGGCGTCGACGACGAGCGGGATGTCCGGGAAGTGGGCGCGCAGGGCCCGCAGGCCGAACGGATTGCCGAGGCCCCTGCCCGAGCCGATCGGCGAGCCCCAGGGCATCAGTACGCGGCAGCCGGCATCGACCAGTTTCTCGGCGACGACCAGATCCTCCGTTGTGTACGGAAAGATCTCGAAACCGTCTGCTGCAAGGATGCGCGCGGCCTCGACCAGCGCAAACGGGTCCGGCTGCAGGGTGTCGGTTTCGCCGATCACCTCGAGCTTGATCCAAGATGTGCCGAACAGTTCCCGGGCCATCTGGGCCGTGGTCACGGCCTCCTGCGCGGAATGGCAGCCGGCGGTGTTCGGCAGAACGCGCACCCCGATATCCCTGATCAGCGACCAGAACGCCTCGCCCGTGCGCCCGCCGCCGGCTTCGCGCCGCAGCGACACCGTCACGATGCCGGCGTGCGCCGCGCGGACGGCTTCGGCAAGGACGGCCGGGGAGGGATATTGCGCGGTGCCGAGCATCAGCCGGGACGGCAGCGCGACGTCGTAGACGGTGAAAGGCTGTGACATCGACTTATCCTCCCTGCCGCGGGGTGACGATCTCGATCCTGTCGCCATCCGCGAGGGGGCGTGCCGGCCGCTGCGCCGCGGGCACGAAGCGGCCGTTCAGGGCCGTCGCGACCGTCTGGTCGCCATAATCGAGTTCGACGAGGGCGTCGGCTAGCGTGCCGGCGGCGACGCCGACCGGCTCGCCGTTGATGAACACCGTCTTCATTCTTGATCCTCCCAGGGTTCGCCATAGGCCAGCGCCACGGCGCGGCGGGCGCACCAGGGCGACAGCAGGAAGCCGTGCCGGTAAAGGCCGTTGATCCGGATCGTGCTGCCGTCGACGTGGACGGCCGGCAGATTGTCGGGGTAGGCGGGGCGAACGTCGGTGCCGATCTCGACGATCTCCGCCTCTCCGAAGGCGGGATGAAGCGCGAAGGCGCCGCCGAGCAGTTCCATCATCGAGCGGCCCGTGATGCGGCCGCGCTCCTCGCTTTCGATCATGGTGGCGCCGACCATGAACAGGCCGTCGGCCCGGGGCACGACATAAAGCGGCATCCGCGGGTGCAGCAGGCGGACAGGGCGTGACAGACGAATGTCGGCGCTGCGGACGAGCAGCATCTCGCCCTTGACACCGCGCAGCGCGGCCACCGGCGCGAGAGGCGGTCCGTTCTCGCGCGCGGCGAACCCGCGGCAGTCGAAAATCCGGTCTGCGTCGGTCGGGTAGTTCATGATGTCGATGCCGAACCGGATCGTCACGCCGGCCTCGGTGAGGCGGTGGACGAGCGCGGCGAGGGCGCGACGGGGATCGAGGTGACCCTCGTGCGGAAAATGGAGGCCGCGGGAAAAGCGGCCGGCGAGGGCCGGCTCAAGGGCCGCGACGGCATCCGGCCCCACGGCGTCGAAACCCGAGGTGCGCCGCGAGAAGCGGTCCAGTTCGGCGCCGTCACGCGCGGGCGCGACCACGAGCGTGCCGGCGGCCACCGTCTCCGGAAAGCGCTCCCGCCACCACGCCAATGCGGAGAGGCCACGGCGAATGACCGCCTCGTCGGCGCTTTCCCGTTCGCACCAGGGCGCGAGCATGCCGCCCGCGAACCAGGAGCAGGATTGCGCGCCGAGGTGGTTGCCGCGATCGATCACCTCGACACTCGCTCCGCGCTCGACCAGCGCCAGCGCGGTCGTGAGCCCGGCCACGCCGGCTCCGACGACGAGGCACCTCATCGCCAAGTCTCGCGCAGCCAAGACCCGTGAAGCCATGATCCGCAGCGTACAGGCGGTGAGGCGGGTGGAGGCGTCGATCGGAAGGCGGCCGGCAGGGCAGGCGTGGGCATCGGCTTGCATCCCTCGAAACGGATCGGACGGATCCGGGACGGCGAAGCCGATAACGAATGGAGGGGGTCTCGTGGCGACCGTTCAGGCCGTGGTTCCCGTCCCTTCGCCGGCATGACCCGGATCAGGTTCGAAGGGTTCGGCCAACGCCGTCTCAGCCCAAATGGGCGCCCCTCGGAACGGGAGGGACGTTAGCACGCCGGCTTCCTGCGCAACAAGGTCCGGGCGGCGGTCGGTTGCGGACATGCACGGGGCAGGGTAGGGGGCCGCGCTTCCCTGCGCCCTGCGGCGGCGCAGATGTCGTCGCCGCCATTCTCAAGGTCCCGGCGGGGCAGGGCCTCGGCCGGGACCACGAATGGCCGAGGAAGCGATATAACGCGTTGATTCTAAAATGCTATGGAGGACTCTGGCGCTCAGCTTGCTCCCGGCTCGAGGCCGGCGTTCAGTTGGGCGGCCTCGGGGGTGAGCCACGCCGACCGATAGGACCAGACGTAGAACCCGAGGGAGACGACGACCACGACCGCGAAAGAGCCCATTTCGGACAGGAGGCCTAGGCCGCCGAATCTCGGGCTTCCGACATAGGAGATCGCCGCCATCGTGACGAGATAGGCGGGAAACCACGCCCCGGCCTTCAATTGCCGGCCGATATCGTGAAAACCGGTCTTGGCCTCGTAATAGATCCAGAAGCCCAGCCCCGCGACGATGATGAAGATGACCTCTCCCGTCAGCGGCCAGGATGACCAGTAGAGCAGCAGCGACACCGCGACGAAGGTGACCGGCGCGAGCACGCCTGCGAACGGCAGCCGGACCGGCCGGACGGCATTCGGCGCGAGCCCTCGCAGCGCGATGAACGCGACCGGTGCGCAGAGATAGCCGATGACGTAGCCGACCGAGATGACCGCGGCGAGTTCGTCCCAGCTCGGAAAGACCCAGAGACAGGCGATCGATGCGGCGAGCACCGCCCACATCGCCGGGCGTGGCAGCAGGGTATGCTTGTGCAGCCGCCCCATGGATTTCGGCATGTGACCGTCGCGCTCCATGCCCCACAGCATGCGCGAGGCGGACGCAAGATAGATCACGCCGGACCCGGACGGAGAGACGAACGCGTCGAGGTAGAGCAGCATCGCCAACAGCGAGAGGTTCAGCGAGATGGCGAGATCGGCGAAGGGCGAGCGGAAATCGAGGCCGCTCCAGCCGCCGCCGGCCGCGAGCTGGGACGGCGGCAGCGCGCCGATGAACGCGATCTGCAGCACGACGTAGATCACGAGGCACAGTGCCAGCGACCCGAGCACCGCGATGGGAATGGTGCGGTTCGGATTCTTTGCCTCGCCCGCGAAGCTGATCGGTGTCTGAAAGCCGTTGAAGGCGTAGACGATGCCGGCACCGGTCACAGCCGTCAGAGCGCCGGACCAGCCGTATGG
>JAEZMP010000512.1 GCA_023442215.1 Pseudomonadota bacterium | reverse complement strand
GTCGAAGGCGATCATCGCACCCGGTCCGCGGATCGACGACATGGCGACCGTGTCGTTGCGCTGCGCAAAGCGCGCCAGATCGGACTTCATGCGGCTGCCGAGCGCATTGGCGCGATCGATCAGCTTCTCCTCGGCGATCACATCCAGCACGGCGAGAGCAGCCGCGCATGCGAGCGGGTTGCCGGCATAGGTGCCGCCGAGGCCGCCCGGATCGACGCCGTCGATCACGTCGGCCTTGCCGATCACGCCGGAAAGCGGGAAGCCGCCCGCGAGGCTCTTGGCCACGCAGATCAGGTCCGGCTTCACCTCGTAATGCTCCATGCCGAACATCTTGCCGGTGCGGCCGAAGCCGGTCTGCACCTCGTCGGCGATCAGCAGGATGCCGTGCTCGTCGCAGATCTTGCGCAGCGCGGTCATCAGCGCCGGCGGCGCCATGTGGAAGCCGCCTTCGCCCTGCACCGGCTCGATGATGATCGCTGCAACGTGGTCGGGCGCGACGTCGGCCTTGAACAGGAAGCCCAGGTGGCGCAGCGCCTCATCCACCGTCACGTCGTTCTGCGGGGCGGGGAACGGCACGTGGAAGATGTCCGGCAGGGTGGCCGGCAGGCCCTTCTTGTAGGGCAGCACCTTGCCGGTCAGCGTCACGGCGAGGTTGGTGCGGCCGTGGAACGAGCCGGTGAAGGCGATGATGCCCGAGCGGCCGGTGACGATGCGCGCGATCTTGATCGCGTTCTCGGTCGCCTCGGCGCCGGTGGTGAAGAACAGTGACTTCGCCGGCCCGTCGATCGGCGCGAGGGCGTTCAGCCGCTCGGCCAGTTCGATATAGGGCTCGTACATCAGCACCTGGAAACAGGTGTGGGTGAAGCGGTCGAGCTGCTCCTTGACGGCGGCGATCACCTTCGGATGGCGATGGCCGGTGTTCAGCACCGCGATGCCGCCGGCGAAATCGACGTAGCGCTTGCCCTCGACATCCCAGACCTCGGCATTTTCCGCTCGCTCCGCCGAGATCGGCGTGGTGTGCCCCACGCCGCGCGGCACGGCTGCATTGCGACGGGCGAGCAATTCGGCATTGGTCGTCATGATGGTCCTCGTGAATGAAGCGGCCGATCATGGCCGCACTCCCGCCCGGCCGGCAAGCGGTTGGATCAAAAGGCAGGCGCGGCCCGGGCCGCCGGGCGCGGGTTCCCCCGCGCCGGCCGTCAGAACGTCCCGGCCGGAGAGAATCGCCGCGCGGCAGGAATTGCTCCGGATCCGGGCGCTAGCCTTCCATATCGTTGCGCCGCATCAGCCGGGTGACATAACCGGCGATGCGCACGCAGGCTTCCGCGAGGTGCTCGTCGCCGATGGTGAAGGCAAGGCGCACGAAGCCGGCCGCGCTCGGGCCGAACGGCGCGGCGTCGAGCACGGAAACCCCGGTCTCGCGGAACAGGCCCCACGCGAAGTCGAGCGCGCTCTGCCCCGTGTCCCGCACGTCGAGCAGGCAGAACATGCCGGCCTCCGGCGAGAGGCAGCGGATGCCCTCGATGCCCTCGAGCCCGGCGACCACAAGATCGCGGCGGCGGCGATAGATCGCCCGCATCGCTTCGGTCACCGCGGCGCTGTCCTCCACCGCGGTCAGCGCCGCTTCCTGGATGAAGCCGGGCAGGCCGTAGAGCATGCAGAGATCGAGATTGGCGACGTGGCCGATGAGATCGGGCGGCCCGACGAGCCAGCCGACGCGCCAGCCCGTCATGGCGTGGGATTTCGACAGGCTGTCGACCGTCACGGTACGCTCCGCCATGCCCGGCAGGGCGGCGAGCGTGATGTGCTCGTTGTCGAACACCAGCGTGCCGTAGACCTCGTCGGAGATGACCCACAGGTCGTTGCGGATCGCGATGGCGGCGATGGCGTCCGCCTCCTCGCGGGTCAGCACCATGCCGGTCGGGTTGTTGGGATTGGCGAGCGCGATGGCGCGGGTGCGCGGCGTGACCGCGGCGGCGATCGCCACGATATCCGGCCTGAGGCCGCCCGACGCCGGCATCGCCACCGGAACGAGGGTCGCGCCCGAGGCGCCGATGGTGGCGGGATAGGTGAGGTACATCGGCTCGGGCACGATGACCTCGTCGCCCGGCCCGAACAGGCACAGCGCCGTGGCGAACAGCGCGTTCTGCGCGCCGGAGGCGACGATCACGTTCTCCGGGCCGACATTCATGCCGCTGCGTCGGTTGTGCTCGCGGGCGATGGCCTCGCGCAGCGCCGGCCGGCCGAGAATGTCGGAATAATGCGTGTCGCCGCGCTCCAGCGCCTCGATCGCCGTGCGCACGATCGGCGCGGGGGTGGCGAAGTCGGGGTCGCCGACGCTGAGGACGATGACGTCCTCGCCGCGCCGTTCGGCCTGCCGGGCCGCATAGTGGATTTTCCAGGCATCGACCGATTCGCCTGCGATGTGGTCGACGCGGGAGGAAAAACGCCGGGAAGAGACGGACATGAACGTGGCCTCGGTGGAAAGCGCAGCCTGGGGCACCGGATCGCGACAGCCGCGGGTGTCCGCGATCCGTTTGTACAGCAGCGTTCCGAGTTGCGTAATGGGCGCCGCTTCGCGTCACGCCCCCGCGCCGTCCTATCCCTGTGACAATCCGGTGCCCCTATGAAATGATCGGGCATCGGGCATCCCGCGCGGCTCACCGGGCGGGGTGCCG
Source organism: Pseudomonadota bacterium (assembly GCA_023442215.1). Classification (GTDB taxonomy): domain Bacteria; phylum Pseudomonadota; class Alphaproteobacteria; order Rhizobiales; family Segnochrobactraceae; genus Pseudoxanthobacter. Next base: position 1,124 of record JAEZMP010000512.1, on the reverse strand, counting down.
TTCTGCGGCGGTTCTGTTGGGAGGTCGATGGTGGTTTCGCGCGGCGTGCTGGAACGGCGGATCGATCAGGGCAGGGGCGTCGCCGAGGCCGACCTCGTGATCGAGGACGTGCGGCTCCTCGATCTCGTCACCGGAGAACTGGTCGAGACCGACATCGCGGTCTGCGGCGACACCATCGTCGGCACCTACGGCCGCTATCGGGGCCGCCATGTGGTGGACGGTGCCGGCCGCATCGCGGTGCCCGGCTTCATCGACACGCATCTCCACGTCGAATCGTCGCTGGTGACGCCGCAGGAATTCGATCGCTGCGTCCTGCCCCACGGGGTGACGACGGCGCTGTGCGATCCCCACGAGATCGCCAACGTGCTCGGCGTTCCCGGCATCCGCTTCTTCCTCGACAGCGCCTCGGCGATGGTGATGGACCTCAAGGTCAACCTGTCGTCGTGCGTGCCGGCGACCCATATGGAAACGGCCGGCGCCCGCCTGACGGCGGCGGACCTCGTTCCCCTGCGCGACCATCCCAAGGCGCTCGGCCTCGCCGAGGTGATGAACTTCCCCGGCGTGCTCCACAAGGATCCGGAGGTGCTCGACAAGCTCGTCGCCTTCGCCGGCGGCTCCATCGACGGCCACGCGCCGCTCGTCACCGGGACCGATCTCAACGGCTACATCGCGGCCGGCATCCGCAACGACCACGAATCGACGTCGGCCGAGGAGGCGCTGGAGAAGATCCGCAAGGGTATGACCGTGCTGATCCGCGAGGGCTCGGTCTGCAAGGACCTCGCCGCCATCGGCCCGCTGCTGACGCTCGCGACCTCGCCGTTCCTCGCCTTCTGCACCGACGACCGCAACCCGCTGGAGATCGCCCACGAGGGCCATCTCGACTATCTCATCCGCACCGCCATCGCGATGGGCGTTCCCCCGCTCGCCGCCTACCGTTCGGCCTCGCTGACGGCTGCCAATGCGTTCGGGCTGTTCGACCGCGGCATGATCGCACCGGGGCGGCGCGCCGACATCGTGCTTCTCGACGATCTGGAGGCCTGCACCGTCGCCCGCGTCATCGCCGGCGGCGTGCCGGTGGACGATGCCGCGTTCGAGGCGCGTCCGCTGGTCGCCCCGGTCGGGCT
>JAEZMP010000482.1 GCA_023442215.1 Pseudomonadota bacterium | reverse complement strand
GTGCTCGACGGCGCGCCCGGCGCCTATCGCGACATCGTGCTCCTCAATTCCGCCGGGGCGCTGGTCGTCGCCGGCCTTGCCGGAACCCTCGCCGACGGCGTTGCCCGCGCGGCGCAGTCGATCGATTCCGGCGAGGCGAAAGCGCGCCTCGCCGCCCTGGTGCGCGTGACCAACGCCGCACCTGAGAGCGCGTAGGAGCGCGACGATGACAACATCCACAGCCACCGGCGCGGCCCGCGAGAAGGTCGACATCCTCGCCCGCATCGAGATCTACAAGCGCGCCGAGATCGCCGCCGCCAAGGCCGCCGTGCCGGAGGAAGACATCCGCCGGCTCGCCGCCTCCACGCTGCCGCCGCGCGGCTTCATGGCGGCGCTGCAGAAGGCGATCGCCGCCGGCCGCACCGCGCTCATCGCCGAGATCAAGAAGGCGAGCCCGTCGCGCGGGCTGATCCGCGCGGATTTCGACCCGCCGGCGCTCGCGCGCGCCTATGCGGCGGGCGGCGCGGCCTGCCTTTCCGTGCTGACCGACGCCCCGTCGTTCCAGGGCAGCGACGAGTTCCTGATCTCCGCCCGCGCCGCCGTCTCGCTGCCGGTGCTGCGCAAGGACTTCCTGTACGAGCCCTATCAGGTCTACCAGTCGCGGGTGCTCGGGGCCGATTGCGTGCTCGTGATCATGGCCGCCCTCGACGACGCGGAGGCGGGAGCGATCACCGAAACAGCGCTCTCGCTCGGCATGGACGTGCTGGTGGAGGTGCATGACGAGGCGGAGCTCGAGCGCGCGCTCGCCCTGCCCTCGTCGATGATCGGCATCAACAACCGCAACCTGCGCACGTTCGAAACGTCGCTGGCCAATTCGGAGCGGCTGGCGCCGCTGGTGCCGCCGGACCGGCTGCTGGTGGGCGAATCGGGAATCTTCACGCCGGACGATGTGGCACGACTGTCGAAGATCGGCATCAAGACGCTGCTCGTCGGCGAAAGCCTGATGCGCGAGGACGACGTGAGCGGCGCGACGCGGCGGCTGCTGGCACCGCGGGCCTGACGGCCCGGCGGACGGGGCAACCGCGGGCAGGAGACCGGGCCATGGCCAGCACGACAGACGAAGAGGCCGCGGCGCGGGACGAGGATGCAGCGCGGGACGGTGCGCCCCGGCTGAGCCATCTCGACGCGAGCGGCGCGGCGCGGATGGTCGACGTCTCCGCCAAGCCCGCGACCGAGCGCGTGGCGGTGGCGGCCGGTGCGGTGACGATGGCGCCGGAGACGCTGGAGCTCGTCCTCGCCGGCAACCTCAAGAAGGGCGACGTGCTGGGTGCCGCGCGCATCGCCGGCATCATGGCCGCCAAGCGCACCAGCGACCTCATTCCGCTGTGCCACCCGCTGATGCTGCAATCCGTGGACGTTGCGATCGAGCCGGATGCCGCCCTGCCCGGCCTGCGGGTCACCGCGACCGCGAAGCTGATCGGCACGACCGGCGTCGAGATGGAGGCGCTGACGGCGGTGTCGGTTGCCTGCCTGACCATCTACGACATGGCGAAGGCGGTGGACCGGGGCATGACGGTGACCGACATCCGCCTCGTGTCGAAATCCGGCGGACGATCGGGCGACTGGCGGGCGGACGCGGACGGCGCCTGAGCCGGGCGGGCCGGCACTTCGGACGAAGGGCCTTCGGCCGGAAGGCTTTCGGATTACGGCCTTTCGGATTGCGGGCTTTCGGATTTCCAGACTGAACACGGCCCGCCGCCGGATCGTTCGATCCGGACAGGTGGCGCCCGAGCCAAACCGGCGAGGACACCATGGCATCGGACTCCGCTGCGAAAGCGCCCGCACGCAAGCCGCTGATGCCGGTCGACGAGGCGGCGGCGCGGATTCTGGCCGGTGCCGAACCCACGGGAGAGGACTGGATCGCCATCGACGAGGCGGCCGGGCGCGTGCTCGCCGCCGATCTCGCCGCCCGGCGTACCCAGCCGCCGTTCGACGCCTCCGCGATGGACGGCTATGCCGTGCGCGCGGCCGACGCGGTTGCCGGCGCGCGGCTGCGCAGGACCGGCGAAGCCGCGGCAGGCCGGCGTTTTGCCGGCGAGGTCGGCTCCGGCGAGGCGGTGCGCATCTTCACCGGCGCGCCGGTGCCGGCCGGTGCCGATGCCGTGCTGATCCAGGAGAACACCCGCGTTCTCGGCGAGGACGTGATCGAGGTGACCGAGGGCGTGAAGCCCGGCGCCAACATCCGCCGCGCCGGGCTCGATTTCCGTGCCGGCGAGACCGTGCTCGCCGCGGGGACGCGGTTCGATTTCCGCACGCTGTCGCTCGCCGCCGCCGCTAACCACGCCACCGTGCCGGTGCGCCGCCGTCCGAAGGTCGCCGTTCTCTCCACCGGTGACGAACTGGTGCCGCCAGGGGTCGAGCCCGGACCCGACCAGATCGTCGCCTCGAACCATCTCGGCATCGCCGCCCTCGTCATGGCGAACGGCGGCACCGTGCTGCCGCTCGGCATCGCCGGCGACACCGTGCCCGACATCGCCGGCCGGATCGCGCAGGCCGTGGACGGCGGGGCGGACATCATCGTGACCCTCGGCGGTGCCTCGGTGGGCGACCACGACCTCGTGGCGGCGGCGCTCGCGCGCGAGGGCGTGGCGCTCGATTTCTGGAAGATCGCGATGCGGCCCGGCAAGCCGGTGATGTTCGGCCGCCTCGGCGAAACGCGGGTGCTCGGCCTGCCCGGAAACCCGGTCTCGAGCATGGTCTGCGGCCTCGTGCTGCTGGCGCCGCTGGTGCGCGCGCTCGCTGGCATAACGCCCGTTCCGCCGCAGGTGGAGACGGGCATCCTCGGCGCGCCGGTGAAGCAGAACGATGTGCGGCGGGATTATATGCGCGCGCGGATCGAGGCCGGCGCGGGCGGCACGCCGGTGATCACGCCGATCCCGGTGCAGGATTCCTCGATGATCTCCGCCATCGCCGCGGCCGGCGCGCTCCTGATCCGCGAACCGCACGACCCGGCGGCGGATGCCGGCGCGCCATGCCGGTTCATCCGGCTCTGAACCGTCTTCCGTCCGCTACCCTGTCTTCCGTCCGCCCGCGTCCTGAATCTCAGGCGATGCGGGATGCGGCCTGACGCGGATCGGCGGCATCGACGATGCGCAGGGTGACACGGGCCGGATCGAAGATGTCCGGCCCGAGCGCGCCCGCGAAGTGGAAGCTCTCGCCTTTCGCGGCGAGAAGCGCGCGGCCGAGATCGCGATCCGCGGCGCGAAACGCGATGGCATCCATCCGCCCACCGTCGCCGGCGACGATGGACGTCTTGACGTGGCCCTGCCCCACAATCCGCACGTCGGCGATGCGGTGGGCGGGGAACGCGAACACCGGCTCGGGATGGCCGGCGCCATAGGGACCGGCGCGCTCGATGGTATCGACCAGAGCGCGGCTCGCGCCGCTCGCGGTCATCGCGCCGTCGAGCTTGAGGCCGTCGGAAGCGCGCGCGGCGGCCACCGACGCGGCCAGCCGTTCGTCGAGGAAGGCTTCGAGGTCGCCGATCCGGTCCTTCGCCACCGTCAGTCCCGCGGCCATGGCGTGGCCGCCGCCCTTGAGGATCAGGCCCTCGTCGGCCGCCGCACGGATCGCCGCGCCGAGATCGACACCGGAGACGGAGCGGCCGGAGCCGGTGCCGCGGCCTTCCGGATCGAGCGCGATGGCGATGGCCGGCCGGCCGGTGCGCTCCTTCAGCCGGGCGGCGACGAGCCCGACCACGCCGGGATGCCAGCCCTCGTCGAACACGAGCGCGACCGCGCGTTCCGGCGCAAGCGCGATCATGGCGTCGGCCTGGGCGAGAGCGGCGGCCTCGATATCCTGACGCGCGCGGTTGAGGGAATCGAGTTCAGCGGCGATGGTGGCGGCCAAGGCCGCATCGTCCGACGACAGCAGCCGCGAGCCGAGGGCGGAATCGCCGATGCGGCCGCCGGCATTGATGCGCGGCCCGATCAGGAAGCCGAGATGATAGGGCGTCGGCGCGCCGGTCAGGCGCGCGGCGTCGGCGAGCGCGGCGAGGCCGGGATTGCCGCGCCGGCGCATCACCTCCAGCCCGCGGGCGACGAAGGCGCGGTTGAGCCCCTTCAGCGGCACGACATCGCAGACCGTGCCGAGCGCGACGAGATCGACGAGGGCCATCAGGTCGGGCTCGCGGCCCGGAAAGGCACGGCGCGCGCGCAGCACGCGGTTGAGCGCGACCGACAGGAGGAAGGTGACGCCGCAGGCCGCGAGGTGGCCGAGGCCGGAAAGGTCGTCCTGCCGATTTGGATTCACGATGGCGACTGCCGGCGGCAGGCGTTCGCCGGCCGGGTGATGGTCGACGACGACGACATCGAGGCCGCGCCGGGCGGCGATCTCCCAGCGTCACGGCCTGCCGGACGTGATGGGCCGGGTG
>JAEZMP010000462.1 GCA_023442215.1 Pseudomonadota bacterium | reverse complement strand
GCAACCCGATGATGTTCGTGAACCTCATCTGGGCCTGGGGGCATCCGGAGGTCTACATCCTCGTGCTGCCGGCCTTCGGCATCTTCTCGGAGATCTTCTCGACGTTCTCGTCGAAGCCGCTGTTCGGATACCGCTCCATGGTGGCGGCGACGCTGTTCATCTGCGTCGTCTCCTTCACCGTGTGGCTCCACCACTTCTTCACCATGGGCGCGGGAGCGAACGTCAACGCCGCCTTCGGCATCGCGACCTCGATCATCGCCGTCGGCACCGGCGTGAAGATCTACAACTGGCTGTTTACGATGTATGGCGGCCGGGTGCGGTTCGACACCCCGATGCTGTGGGCGATCGGCTTCGTGCTGACCTTCGCCGTCGGCGGCATGACCGGCGTGCTGCTCGCGGTGCCGCCGGCCGACTTCGTGCTGCACAACTCGATGTTCCTGGTCGCCCACTTCCACAACGTCATCATCGGCGGCGTGCTGTTCGGGGCGTTCGCCGGCTACACCTACTGGTTCCCCAAGGCGTTCGGCTTCCGGCTTCACGAGGGATGGGGCAAGGCGGCGTTCTGGCTAACCCTCGCCGGTTTCATTCTCGTGTTCGTGCCGCTCTACGTGCTCGGCCTGCAGGGCATGACCCGCCGGCTCCAGCATGTGCCGGTCGAGTCCTGGCAGGGCTGGCTCAACATCGCCGTCGCCGGCATCGCCGTGATGATCGCCGGCGCGGCCTGCCAGATCGGCCAGCTGTTCTACTCGATCCGTCACCGCGACGCGCTGCGCGACGAGACCGGCGACCCCTGGGACGGCCGGTCGCTCGAATGGTCGACGCCGTCGCCCCCGCCGGTGTTCAACTTTCCGCACATGCCCCACGTCGAGGACGAGGAGGCCTACTGGACGATCAAGCAGCGGGCGATCCGGGGACAGGTCCTGGAAGACCAGCCCTATGAGCCGATCGAGATGCCGAAGAACAGCCCGGCCGGGTTCGCCAGCGCCTTCTTCACCACCATGATCGGCTTCGCCCTGATCTGGCACATCTGGTGGCTGGCCGTGCTCGGGATGATCGGCGCCTACGTCATCTTCGTGGCCTTCGCCTGGCGCGATGTCGGCGAGTACGAGATCGAGGCGGAGGAGGTCGAACGCATCGACCGCCCGCGCCGCGAAGCTCGCCGGGCCATCTACGAACGCCGGGAGGAGCCGGCATGAGCGCCGGAACCGGAGCCCTGCCTGACGGCGCCCACACCCGAAGCGGCCGCGAGGACCCCTATCGTCTCGGCCACGGGAAGCACGGCCACGGTCACAGCGCGACAGGCCACGGCGAGGGTGGGCCGGCGTCCAAGTTCGTGATCGTCGCCTACGGATTCTGGATCTTCCTGCTGTCCGACATCATCATGTTCTCGGCCTTCTTCGCCGCCTACGCGGTGTTGTCGGGCGAGACAGCCGGTGGGCCGGGCGGGAGAGAACTGTTCGACGTGCCCCGCGTGATGCTGCAGACGGCGCTGCTGCTGACCTCCAGCGTGACCTGCGGCATCGGCGGCCTCGCGGCCCAAAGGCGCAATCTGCCTGCGGTGCAGCTGTGGCTGATGCTGACCGGGCTGTTCGGCGCCGCCTTCCTGGCGCTGGAGGTTCAGGAATTCGCCGAGATGATCGCGGAAGGCGCCGGGCCCGGCCGCAGCGCGTTCCTGTCCGCCTTCTTCGCACTGGTCGGCTGCCACGGCATCCACATCACCCTCGGCCTGCTGTGGCTCGGCACGATGATGGCGCAGCTCGCGGTGAAAGGCTTTCGGCCCGACATCCTCAGGCGCCTGCACTGCTTCAACCTGTTCTGGCACGCCCTCGACATCATCTGGATCGCGATCTTCACGCTCGTCTACCTTCTGGGAGCCGGCCCATGACCGAACGTACATCCAGCCACCACCCTGCGGATTTCGACGACATGGCCCCGGGCGAAAACCGGGACACGGAGCCTGCGGCGGGGGTGCGCGGCTACCTCGTGGGATATGGCCTCGCCATCCTGCTCACCGCCGCGTCCTATGCCGTCGCGCGCAGCGGGCTCATCTACGAGCCGGCGATCGTGTCGGCCCTGGTGGTGCTCGCCATCGGCCAGATGGGAGTGCACCTCGTGTTCTTCCTCCACCTCACGACCGGGCCGGACAACACCAACAACGTGCTGGCTCTGGCGTTCGGCGTGCTGATCGTCGCGCTCGTGGTGATCGGGTCGATCTGGATCATGACCCATCTGAACCACAACATGATGCCCATGCATCAGGGGATGGACAGCCCGGCGGCCGCCTCGGACGCAGGCTTCCGCTGACCGGCGCGCCTAAACGGACCGTCGGAAATCAACGCTGCCGGAACATCGGCCGATCGCTCGGGTTCAACCTCCACAGGACGCGGTGGCGTCCTTTCAAGGTTTGAATGAGGGAGACTGAAATGGCCGACATGACAAGCCGGGTGGACCAGTGGCTGCGCGACGCTCACGCCATGGAAGAACAGGCGGAATCGCTTCTGAGCGGCCAGGCGGACCGGATCAAGACCTATCCGGCGCTGAAGGCGCGGCTCCAGCAGCATCTTGAGGAGACCCGTACCCAGGCCAAGCGGCTCGAACGCTGCCTGGAGCGGCGCAATGCTTCGTCCTCCGGCCTGAAGGACTTCGCGGGCAAGTTCACCGCGACGATGCAGAACATGAGCGGGATGTTCGCCGGCGACGAGGTCGTGAAGAGCGTGCTGGCGAACTATTCCTTCGAGCACATGGAAATCGCCTCCTACCGCATCCTGAGCGCGGCCGCACGCATCGAGGGCGACCTCGAAACGGCGGCGGTGTGCGAGGAGATCTGCCGCGAGGAAGAGGCGATGGCCAAGTGGCTGGAAGAGCACATGGGCGAGGTGGCGCAGGAGCATCTGCTGCGCGAGGAAGCCGACCTCGAGGTCGCCAAGCGATAACGGACGCAAAAAGCGGGGCGGCGATCCGCCGTCTCCGTCCAGCCCTGCGCCGGTGCGCCCGCACCGCGCAGGGCCGTGCCGCGCCCGGAAGTCCGGGCGATGGCGGGCGCGGACGACAGAGGGAGGACGGTGATGGCCGATCAAGACAATCGCGCACGCGGCAAGGTCGCGGCGCCGGTCGTGCCGGCCCGCAAGAGCGCAGCCGACGCCGTGCGGAAGGACGCCGAGGGCCAGTTCGCCGACGTCGATTGCGGCGGCAACAACAGCGGCCTCTCGGCCGCGACGCCGCGGGTGACGAGCGACGGCGAGAATACCGGCAGCGCCTGGGACGCCGACAGGAACGAGGAATCGACGCCGGACAGAAAGACATAAGCCGGCGGAACATGGCTCCGCTGCCGCCAGCATGTTGTCGCAGAGGGAAGGCGTCGTCGCGATCTGCCGTATCGGCCGGACAACGCTTCCATATTGATCGGGCCACGCCGGTTTCCGTCCGTTTCAACGCTATAGACGCCGCGAATCCGCGTCTTTCTGCGTGGATAGGGATTCACGCTTCTGTGTTATCCGCTTCATTTCTTTAGATATTACGACAAATATTGAAGATCCGGAACCAACCGGATGCGCTTTCGTTCTTTGCTGGGGGCTTCATCAACACAACCATTGGAGACGAACATGGCTGGCAAGACACTCGAAAACCTGTTCCTGGATACCCTGAAGGATATCTATTACGCGGAGCGCAAGATCGTGAAGGCGCTGCCGAAGATGGCGCGCGGCGCCCAGTCGCCGGAGCTCAAGGCGGCCTTCGAGCAGCACCGCGACGAAACCGAAGGCCAGATCGAACGCCTGCAGCAGGTGTTCGAACTTCTCGGCAAGCGGGCGCAGGGCAAGACCTGCCCGGCGATCGACGGCATTCTGGAGGAAGGCGAGGAGATCCTCGAGGAGTTCAAGGGCCAGCCGGCTCTTGATGCCGGCCTCGCCGCGGCGGCTCAGGCCGTCGAGCACTACGAGATCAGCCGCTACGGCACGCTCCGCCGCTGGGCGCAGGTGCTGGGCATGGACGAGGCGGTGAAACTGCTCGATGCCACCCTGCAGGAGGAATCCAAGACCGACGAGGCGCTGACCAAGCTCGCCGATCTCGTCGTCAACGAGAAGGCTCTGCAGGCGGCGTGATTACAGGGTGCCGGTCTGGGGCCAGTTCCGTTCAGGCCATCGCGCCTGAAGAACACGGTTCCAGCCGGCACCCGTTTTATGACCGGGGCGGTATCACCCATCCGAGCCCCGGGCGAGCGCTGACCCGCCCTGACAACACCATGTCGTTCCGACGGTGCCGCGGTCGTGAAGTGACGCTGGAGTCTTTGAGAAGCCAGGTTGCCGGATATGCTGATTGCCCGGCCTTGACGTTGAATACCGTCGGCTAATGGTCGTGTTACTTCACGCGGCCGCCTCGCCTCGCGCAAACAAATTTTCAGTCCCGCGTTTGACGGCTATTTCATCGCGAAGCAATCACTGCCGACCGTTCGATCACTTCGCGACGAACCGTTCATGAATGAACATGTTTCGGCGTGGATCAAATCGCGCCTGCCAGTATTCCCCGTCCGGCGCATCTGCCCAACCGACATAGTTCAAGACGCTGTCCTCATGATCGGCACCTCCTCCATAAGGAGTGTGGATGAATTTTTCACCTTGCCGACCGGCCCAGCGCGCCGTCCACTTTCCGAATCCCCACGTGTAATAGTTTATAATGGAGTCTTCGTGGGCTCTGTTTTCATCGCCGTCCGGTGCATGCTTGAAACCATAAAGCACGCCTTGCGGTGTTTTATTCACTGTCCGCCAGCACCGCCACTTCGAACCATCTACTGTGCGATAGTCCATATAGGGGGATTCACGGATAATGCCGCTTGCCGCGATTTCCGAGGTATCGAGGGTCATTGTATGGGCACTCCCTCAGCGCTGATTGTGAACTCCGGATCTACAAGCCGAAGATACGCAACCAATGCGAGAATATCCACTGTCCACACCCGAATTCGGACACTCCTGACAGGCCGTCTCTGCGTCGCCTCTTCTCTCTGGCAGCGGCATGCCGGGGCAGAGTGGGTTGCGGCGCAATTACCGACGCCTCAACCGCTGGGCTACGGGGGGAGCAATCACTTCAGCCCTTCCGGGCGACCGCGAAGGGGCGATGGCGCGGCAGGAGGAGGCGCCGACCGTCGATCCTGAGCGGCGTTCCGTCGAGGGCGATCCACTCGCCCGGCCAGGGCTCGGCGAATGTCGCTTCGATATCGTCGCCGTCCGCACGGCCGAGATCGCCGAACCGGGTGGAGACGACGACGCGGACTGCCTGCCCATCCACTTCCCGTTCGAAGGCGAACCACCGCCAGCCGGATTCCTCCGCCCTGAGCGGCGCATAGCGGCCGTGGAGCAGGCTCGGGTTCTCGCCACGAAGCGCGAGCAGCTCACGGGTGAGGGCGAATTTCTCCGCATCGGCCGGGTCCACGCCCGCCGCAAGGCCGCCGGCGACTTCGAGCGCCGCTTTCCGCAGGTCCCAGTCGACGGGGCGACGATTGTCGGGATCGACGAGGGAGAAGTCGCGGCATTCCGTGCCCTGGTAGATGTCGGGCGTGCCCGGAAGCGTGTGCTGCAGCACGACCTGCTGCAGCCCGATCAGGCGCGCTGTGGGCCCAAGCGTTTCGATGACACCGGCGAGCGCGGTGCGGAAGGGCTCGCCCTCCGGCCCGGTCGTCAGCGCCGCCGCGAAGTCGCGGGCCGCCTGCTCGTAAGCCTCGTCCGGCGTTTCCCAGTTGGTGTGGCGCTTCGCCTCGCGCAGCGCCTTCTCGAGATAGGCGTCGACGCGCTCGCCGGACACGGGCCAGGTTGAAAGCAGTGTCTGCACGATCAGGAGCCGGTCGATCGCGTCTGGGCTGTCGACGCCGTCCGGCTTGCGGGCGAGACGGGCGAGCAGCGGCTCCTGCTCCGTCAGAAAGGCCAGCCACCGTTCCGGCGCCAGGCCGAGCGCATCGAGGCGCGCACGCGTGTCGGGGCCGCGCTTGGTATCGTGGGTGGCCAGCGGAATGAGATCGCGGGCACCGGCGGCCGCGCGGTCCGTCGCCGCGGCGTGGATCTCCTCCCGCGTCCGCGCGGGATGTTCGAGACTGCCACCGACCTCATTGACCGAGAGCAGGACCGGGACCCGGTAAAGCTCGGTGTCCTCGAACCCCTTCGCCATCGCCGGCCCGCTCAGTTGCTGGAAGCGGCTGCGGAACTCCAAGTCGCTCGCGGTCTGCGGCCGTTCGAGCCGGCCGAGCAGAAGCGCCACGGCACTGGCCGTCAGCGGATCCTCGTTCGCCTCCACGGCGGCACGGATCGCCGACCAGACCGCGACGTCGTTCTCATCGAAGCCGGCTTCGGTCGCATAGGAGCGGTAGACCGGGCAGTGCACGATCATCGCCACGACGGCATGCCGGATCGCGGCTTCGGTCAGATCGCCGGCGGCCATGGCGGCGTCGAGCCCATCGCGGGCGAGGCGGGAAAGGAGGTCGACCTCGGCCCGGAGGCTCGTCTCCAGCACCTGCCGCTTGGCGGCGGCAAGACGGCTGGCGAGGGTGCCGGTCAGGATGTGCCCGCGGCGGAGATCGTCCTCGATCGCCCGGTAGGCCTCAAGGTCGACGAACAGGCCGTTGATGTCGTTGAGCCGTTCGTATCCGGTGGTGCCGTCGACGGGCCACGACCGCAGCCGTTCGCCCGGTTCGAGAATCTTCTCGATGAAGATCGGCACGCCCGGACCGGCCGCCTCGCGCAGACGTTCGCAATAGCCTGCGGGGTCGACGAGGCCATCGATGTGATCGACGCGCAGGCCGTGGACGAGGCCGCGGCGGACGAGATCGAGCGGCAGGCGGTGGACGAACTCGAACACCCCGTCGTCCTCGATCCGCACGCCGGCGAGTTCGGTGATGTTGAAGAACCGCCGGTAGTTCAGGCTGTGAGACGCCGTTCGCCACCAGGCAAGGCGCCAGTGCTGCGCGTCGAGCACTGCGGGAAGGTCCGCCTCCACGAGAGCCGCTTCAAGAGCGGCACGGGCGGCGTCGTCGAGGCCGGACAGCCGGCGGCGGGCTTCCTCCGCCCGTCCGATGCTGATGGCGTCCGCCTCGGTCGCCAGCGACCGATAGGTCGCGGCCAGCGCGCCGAGCGACGGCTCCCGGGCCGTGGCGGCGTCGAGGAGACCGGCGACGCTTTCCGGGCGGAGCGGAAAGGCATGATCTCCGTACGCGACCGCGACGACGCGGCCCGCCTCGGCATCGAAGTGCAGAGACAACGCGCCCGCCTCCACTGCTTCCTGAAGCGGCGTGCCGAGCACGGGAAGCAGCAGGCGCCCCGATTCCCAGATGACGTCGAACAGCCGCGCCTTCGGCGACGCCGGCCCGAACTCCAGCATCTCCATCCAGTGCGGATTGCGGGTGGAAGCCGCCATGTGGTTGGGGACGATATCGATGATCAGCCCCATGCCGCGGCCGGCGAGCGTCCGGGAAAGGCGCTCCAGCCCGTCCTCGCCGCCAAGCTCGGGATTGACCCTTGTCGGGTCTGTCACGTCGTAGCCGTGGGTCGAGCCCGGCACCGCCATGGTGACCGGCGAAGCGTAGACGTGGCTGATGCCGAGACCGGCGAGATAGGGCACCAGCGCCTCGGCATCGGCGAAGGTGAAGTCGCGGTGGAACTGGAGGCGGTAGGTGGCGCGCAGCTCGGGCGTGCCGTTCGACGGCGTGGCGGGGGCGTGCGTCATGCGGGCAGGCTCCAGAAGGCGGCCGCGAACGGGGAGAGGTGCAGACGGTCGCCGGACAACTCGAACGCCCCAAGCGTTTCGTCCGGCGCAGCCAGGGCCGGCACGGCGATCTCAGCCTCCGCAGCGGCGGGATTGAGGGCGAGAACGAGCGTGCCTGCCTCGTAGCGCCAACGCGTCACGATCGCCGTGCCCTCGCACTCCCCTTCCGCCCCGAGGAACCGGCCGGTGGCGAGCGGCCAGATCAGCCGCGCGCGGGCCTGTGCCAACCGCCGAAAGGTCGCCAGCGCGCATCGTGCGCCGGAAGCCGCATAGTCGCCGTCGGTCAGGACGGCCGACCGGAACGTCGCCTCGTCGAGCGGATCGGGGAAGTCGGCGTCCTCATGACCGATGAAGAAATCCGGAAACTCGGCCCGGCGGCCGGATCGCACCGCATCGGCCAGTTCGCCCCCGAAATCACAGAAGAACGGGAATGGCTTCGGCAGCAGAGCCTCCTCGCCCTGGAACAGCAGCGGAATCGAGGGCGACAGCATCAGGACGAACCGCAGGAGTGCAAGCCGCTCCGGCGCCACCCCGCCGGCGAGGCGGTCGCCCAGCGGGCGGTTGCCGATATGATCGTGGTTCTGGGCGAAGGCGACGAAGGCAGTCGGTGGCAGCCCGGCGCTCGGCGTGCCGCGAGGCTTGCCGCCCGCGCCGGGATAGGGTTCGCCCTGGAACACGAAGCCCTCCGCGAGCGCACGCGCCGCTGCCGCGCAGGCATCCCGCGCATAGGGCGCGTAGTAGCCGCTGCCCTCGCCGCTCGCCAGCACATGGAAGGCGTGGTGCCAGTCGTCGTTCCATTGGGCGGTGAAGAGGCGCGCGTCCGGCTTGATCCACTCCGCGATGTTGTCGTGGTTTTCGAGCACGAGCCAGGCGTCGGGCCGCACGGCGCGGCAGGCCTGTGCGATCTCGCGCAGAAACGTGCCGGCGCCGTCGGTGGCGAAGGCATGGACCGCATCGAAACGCAGCCCGTCGAAACCGAAATCGGAGAGCCAGTAGGCCGCATTCTCGACGAAGAACGCCCGGACGGTCTCGTTCCCGAGGTCGATGGCCGGTCCCCACGGCGTTGAGATATCCGGCCGGAAGAACGACTTCGCGTAGAGCGGCAGGAAGTTTCCGCTCGGCCCGAAATGATTGTAGACAACGTCGAGCATGACCGCGAGACCGCGCCCGTGCGCTGCCGCGATGAGCGCGCGCAAATCGTCCGGCGTGCCGTACGCGCGGTCGGGCGCGTAGATGAGCACGCCGTCATAACCCCAGTTGTGCCTGCCCGGGAACTCGCCCACCGGCATGAGCTCGATCGCGGTGAAACCGGCGTTGCGATAGTGCTCCAGCCGGCCGATCAGCGCCCGGAAGGTGCCTTCCGGCGTCGCCGTCCCGACGTGGACTTCGGCTATCACCGCCTCGTGCCAGGGTCGGGACAGCCCCGAAGGCAGGTCATCCGGCGGGGTGACCAGCACGCTCCAGCCGTCGGCGTCCTCGGCTTGCATCCGCGCGGCGGGGTCGGGAACGGCCTGCCCGTCGACCAGGAAGCGATAGCGAAGCCCCGGCACGGCACCCGCGACGTCGGCCCTGAAGAAGCCGCCGCCCGCTTCGAGCATCGGCAGGGTTCCGAGACCGTCGATCTCAAGGTCGACCGCACTCACGTCAGGCGCGAACAGCCGAAAGCGAACGCCGGATGCTGTCGGCTCCGGTCCGAAGCGGCATGAGGTCGGGATCATTCATGCCACTCCCACAGCACGAGGGTTCGCGCCGGCAGGGTGAAGGTGCCGCCGCCTTCGAGGCTGGTCCCCTCCAGGTCGTCGCCGGTCGCGAGGATGGCTTCCCAATGGCCGGATTCCACGGGCGGGGCGACGAACTCGACATCGACATGCGAGGCGTTGAACATGATCACGAGCGAGGGCTCGTCCTCCAGCACCGGCGCGAGCCGCAGCGTCAGGCACTTGGAGTGCGGGTTGTCCCAGTCCTCCTCGCGCATGCGCTCGCCGCTGGTGTTGAACCACGCAACATCCGGCTGGCCGCGGTCGTTGCGGGTGCCGGTCAGGAATTCCGGCCGGGACAGCGAGGAATATTTCTTCCGGATCGCCGCCAGCCGGGCGACGAATTCCGGCAGTTCAGGGTCATCGTTCGACCAGTCGACCCAGCCGATCTCGTTGTCGTGGCAATAGGCGTTGTTGTTGCCGCCCTGGGAGTTCGAGCGCTCGTCGCCGGCGAGCAGCATCGGCACGCCCTGTGACAGGAACAGCGTTGCGATCAGGTTGCGCTTCTGGCGCTTGCGCAGAGCGTTGATGCCGGGATCGTCGGTCTCGCCCTCGGTGCCGCAGTTCCAGCTCTTGTTGTCATCGTGGCCGTCGCGGTTGTCTTCGCCGTTGGCCTCGTTGTGCTTGTCGTTGTAGGTGACGAGATCGTGAAGCGTGAAACCGTCGTGGGCGGTGATGAAGTTCACGCTCGACCACGGCCGCCGGCGGCCTTCGGAGAAGATGTCCTGCGAAGCCGCGAAGCGGGTGGCGAAGCTCGGCAGCAGGCCTTCCGAGCCGCACCAGAACTCGCGGACCTTGTCGCGATAGTCCCCGTTCCACTCCGAGAAGCCAGGGGGGAACGCGCCGAGCTGGTAGCCGCCCGGGCCGACGTCCCACGGTTCGGCGATGAGTTTCAGGCCGCCAAGCGTCGGATCCTGGAGGATGGCATTGAAGAAGGCATGGCCGGAATCGAACCCGGTCGGCCGCCGGCCGAGCGTCGTGGCGAGGTCGAAGCGGAAGCCGTCGATGCCATAGACCGTGGCCCACATCCGCAGCGAATCCATGACCATCTGCAGCACCCGCGGATGATCGGTGTTCACCGCGTTGCCGCAGCCCGTCATGTCGTCGTAGTAGCGGCCGTTGCCGGGCAGCAGCCGGTAATACGAGGCGTTGTCGATGCCCTTGAACGACAGCGTCGGGCCGAGGTGATTGCCCTCGCAGGTGTGGTTGTAGACGACATCGAGAATGATCTCGATGCCGGCCTGATGCAGCCGGTCGACCGCTTCGCCGATGGAATCGAGCCCGTCCTCGCCGAGATAGCGCGGCTCCGGCGCGAAGAACGACAGCGTGTTGTAGCCCCAGTAGTTGGAGAGTCCGCGGTCGAGCAGGTACTGGTCCTGAGCGAAGGCGTGAATCGGCAGGAGTTCGAGCGCCGTAATACCGAGGCGCGACAGGTAGTCGATGAACTCCGGCTGGGAGAGAGCCGTGAAGGTGCCGCGGATCGATTCCGGCACCAGCGGGTGGCGCATGGTCAGGCCGCGCACATGGCCCTCGTAGATCACCATCTTCGGCCAGGGAATGCGGGGATGCTGGCTCGACGAATAGGGCATGCCGGCCACCACCCGCGCCTTCGGCATGAACGGGGCGCTGTCGCGATCGTCCATGACGAGATCGGCATCGTCGCCGGCCCCGATCTTGTAGCCGTAGAGCGCGTCGTTCCACTGGATGCCGCCGACGAGCATCCGCGCATAGGGATCGAGCAGCAGCTTGTTCGGGTTGAAGCGGTGGCCGGCGTCCGGCGCCCACGGCCCGTGCACCCGCCAGCCGTAGGTCTGGCCGCGCCCGACGCCGGGCAGGTAGATGTGCCAGACGCCGTTCGTGCATTCGTGCAGGTCGATGCGCTCCAGTTCCGTCTCGCCGTGGCGATCGAACAGGCAGAGCGTCACGCCCGTGGCGTTGTCCGAGAAAAGCGCGAAGTTCGTTCCCTTGCTGTCAACGGTGACACCGAGCGGGAATGCCGAGCCGGGGAGCACTTGTCTCATGTGGCGGGAGCTCTCTGAGGGGAAGGACCCCCTAACAACCGCGTGACGGGACAGGCGTTCCAACAGGGATCGGAAAGGAAAGGCCGCGTTGGGCGGCGTCACGAACCGGCCATTCCGGGGCTTGTGCGCGACGGTCCTCGAAGGACAGACGTTCCATGAGCCGGGCAGGCCACCCCGCGAACCCGTTGGCCGGCCTGCGGGATCCGGCGGCCGGTCGAAGACGGACGATGCCGCCCGCGTCAGACGAAGTAGTCCGGAGACCGGCCCCGCAATTTCTCGATGTCCGGAATGACGGCCGAGACATGGTCGTCCATGGCGGCCTTCGCCCCCTCGGCATCGCCCGCGGCGATGCAATCGCGGATGACGGCGTGCTCGGCGAGCACCTGGTCCATGCGCCCGAGGATCGGCAGGGTGAGGCGGCGGGCCCGGTCGACCTGCGCCTTCACCTGCGTCAGCAGCGTCCAGATTCCGGGATGGCCGGCGAGGTCGGCCACCGCCGCGTGGAAGGCTTCGTCGGCCTCGTGGAAGGCGTCGACGTCGTGAAACAGGGCCGCGACCTTCTGGCGGCCGATCGCCATGTCGATCGCGGTCATGCGGTTGGGGGCGGCGGCGCGCGTCGCCTTCTCGACGGTGATGCCCTCCAGAGCCTTGCGGATCAGCACCGCCTCGGGAATCGCCGACACCGGGATCCGCGAGACGAACGTGCCCGATTGCGGGAATACGTCGACAAGCCCGAGTTCCGCCAGCCGGATCAGGGCCTCGCGGACCGGCGTGCGGCTGACCTGGAAGCGGGCGATCAGCGCCTTGTCCTGGAGCGGCGTTCCCGGCGGGAGTCGCAGGGCGATGATTTCCGCCCGCAGCGCCTCGAACACCTGCGTCGCGGAGGTGATCCGGCGGGCCGGGGAGGGCCGGAGAAGCGTGTCCGCGGCGGTTGCATCGGGAAGGGAGGACACGCTCATTTTGCCCATGGACCGGATCGAACGAATTGACATGCTAATATATTAGTTGTTAGGGATCGCCAAGGCCGCACAAAAATCAGAAGGCCGGCAAGCCAAAGGGGAGGACCGATGGCGCTCAATCCGGACCGGCTGCTGCCGATCGAGGCCGAGGCACGCGACATTGCGCGGCGCCTGTTTGCCGAGGTCGAGAGGCTGCCCATCGTTTCTCCGCACGGCCATACCGAGCCCGAATGGTACGCGCGGAACCCGGCTTTTCCGGATCCGGCGGCGCTGTTCGTCATTCCCGATCATTACATCTTCCGGATGCTCTATTCCCAGGGCGTGCCGCTCGAGGCACTCGGCGTGCCGCGCGTCGACGGCGGCCCGGTCGAGACCGACGGGCGGCGAATCTGGCGGCTGTTCGCCGCCCATTATCGACTGTTTCGCGGCACGCCGTCCCGTCTCTGGTTCGAACATGCGCTGGAAACCGTGTTCGGCATCGAGGAACGGCTCTCGCCCGAGAATGCCGACCGCCTTTACGACCGCATCGCCGGGGCGCTCGGCGACGAGGCGATGCGGCCACGCGCCCTTTACGACCGGTTCGGCATCGAGGCGATCGCGACGACGGACGGCGCGCTCGACGATCTCGCCCATCACGATGCGATCCGCGCATCGGGCTGGCACGGGCGGGTGGTGCCGACCTACCGTCCCGATGCCGTGGTCGATCCGGACCGGCCGGGCTTCCCGGCCGCGCTCGACCGGCTGTTCGAACTGACCGGTGAGCCGGAGACATGGGACGGCTATCTGGCCGCCCACCGCACGCGCCGGGCCTATTTCAAGGCGCGCGGCGCGACCGCGACGGACCACGGCCACCCCTCGGCACTGACGGCCGACCTCGCAGCCTCGGACGCGGCAGCCCTGTTCGATGCCGTGCGGGCGGGGACGGCCGATGCGGGCGCCAGCGAACTCTTCCGCGCGCAGATGCTGACCGAGATGGCGCGCATGAGCCGGGACGACGGGCTGGTGATGCAGATCCATCCGGGCTCGGTGCGCAATCACAATGCCCTGCTGTTCCAGCGCTTCGGCTTCGACAAGGGCGCCGACATTCCCTCGCGCACCGACTATGTCCACGCCCTGCGGCCGCTGCTCTCGGCGGTCGGCAACGATCCGTCGGTCACGGTGATCGTGTTCACCCTCGACGAGGCCGCCTATTCGCGCGAACTCGCCCCGCTCGCCGGCCACTATCCGGCGCTGCGGCTCGGGCCGCCCTGGTGGTTCTTCGACAGCGCCGAGGGGATGCGCCGCTTCCGCGAGACCACGTCCGAGACCGCCGGCATCTACAACACCGTCGGCTTCAACGACGACACGCGCGCATTCCTCTCCATCCCCGCCCGGCACGACGTCGCCCGGCGGGTGGATTGTGCCTGGCTCGCCCGTCTCGTCGCGGACGGCCGGCTCGACGAGGACGAGGCGCACGACATGGCGACGGACCTCGCCTACCGGCTTGCGAGGGATGCGTATCGACTTTGAACGACACCGCCGGGCCGAAGAAGCACCGGCAGAAAATCCAGGCGCCGGGCCGATGGCACCGGCAAAGGGGAGGAAACCGACCATGCACATGAACCGCAGACGCTTCCTGGCGACGACGGCG
>JAEZMP010000410.1 GCA_023442215.1 Pseudomonadota bacterium | reverse complement strand
AACCCGGCGCGAGGCCATGAGACCGGATCGGCCATCCGGTCGCGAGACGGCCGGCCTACCGGCCGCCGAGGGTCATCCGCCGCATCAGGCGGTCGCGCAGCACGAACTGATGGAACAGCGCCGCCAGCGCATGGACGATGGCGAGGGCGATCAGGGCATTGGCGGCGAGTTCGTGCACCTCGCGGATCGCGCGCGAGGTATCGCGGGCGACCGGGTCGGTCAGCAGCGCCGGGATTTCCATGAAACCGAGCGGAATTCCGCGCGCCCGCGACTGCACGTAGCTCACGCCGAGGATGGTGACGGCGAGGAGCAGGAAATAGAGCAGGACGTGGGCGAGGCTGCCGATCCTGTCCAGGAACGGCCAGCCGCTCTGTGCGGCAGGCGGGGAGGTGGTGGACAGCCGGATGACGATGCGCGCGATCACCAGCACCAGCACGGTGAAGCCGAGACCCATGTGCAGGTCTTTGATGAATGGAACATCCTCGTCCGGGACGCTGTCCCAGACGTAGGTCAGCCCGTAGACCACCACCACGAGAATGGCGATGAGCCAGTGCAGGACGACGATGGCGGGATTGTAGCGCTGGGCGGTCGGGGAATGAGCCATGGATGCCACGCGGTGAGCCCGGAACATGCTCCGGTCGATGAATCTGCGACGCCTTCAGATCGGCCGGAGAGATCGGGCCAGCCGGAAAGCAACTTGGAACTGTTTCAGACTACAAAGTGCGCGGGCAGATGGGAATGGCTCGTTACGAGCCCCCGGTGATCGACAGGTGCGGCGTCCCGGTGTCGTTCGGGCGATTGGCCGGTCCGCGGGACGGCGACGGAAAAACCGCGACGTAGGCGAGCCCCGGCTTGGGTCCCACCGCCCGCCGGGCTCCGCCGCTCAGATCGCCCTGACCCGAACGGGATATGCTCAAGCTTTTGAAACTGGAGCGATTTCTTGTCGATCTGACGACTCCATCAGATCGGAAAGCGCTCTAGCCGGCGTGGCGGCTGGCGTCGGCGCCGTAATAGTTGATGTAGCGCGTGTTGATCTTGTCGACCGGCAGCACGATGAGCACGTCCGTCGTGCCGAACTGGTGGTCGATCACCGCGCCGTCGCCGATCTTGGCGCCGAGCCTCAGGTAGCCCTTGATCAGCGGCGGCAGCGCGTGCAGTGCCGCCTTGGCGTCGATCGCCTCCTTCGGCATCCGGTTCATGTCCACGAAGCGGTCGGGGAGGGCCGAAGGACGCAGTCCGTCCGGCGCGCGGCAGAAATGGTGCAGGAACGACAGCGGCATCGCCAGCAGATCCGGATCGGTGCCCTCGAGGCTGGCGCAGCCGATCATCAGGTCGCAGCCGTGCTCGAGCGTGTAGGTCCACAGTCCGTGCCACAGAAGTTCCAGCGTGCGCTTGGAGCGGTAGGGCTCCAGCACGCACGAGCGGCCGAGTTCGAGGATGCGGCGGTAGGGCCGCGCGTCGAGCAGGGGCGAGAGGTCGAATTCCGAGGTGGAATAGAAGCCGTCATAGCGGTCGGCGATGTCCTGGCGCAGCAGCCGGTACGTGCCGACCACCTTCGGCTTGCGCCGCTGGAAGCGCTTGGCCGGCGCCTCGTGATCGATCACCAGCATGTGGTCGCAGATGTCGTCGAAGGCATCGACGTCGCGGCGGCTCATCATCGCCATCGCGTCGGCGATGGCCGACATCTCCTCGTAGAACACCTTGTAGCGGATCGACTGGGACCGCTTGATCTCCTGCCGGGTGCGCGCGAGGCGCACCTCCAGCGGACCCAGGCGGCCGAGCGTCGGGGCGTTCGGATCGAGCGGCTCGCGACGGGCGCCGGGAATGCGGATGCCCGCGTGGGGCGACGGCCTGAAGGGCAGCGCCGCCTCGCCGAAACGAGGGTTGGCGGACATCAGGGCCGTCATGGCCGTGCGCGCGACGCCGGCACCGGCATCGACGAGGCCGAGCGCGCCGGCACGGCGGCTCGGGAACGTTTCGGCAAGGACATCGGAAGACGGCGGCGTCGATCGTCTCATGCTTCCTCCGATGGCGGCGGGCTTCACTCGCGGCCCGGCACCCAACCCGGCGCCGGCCGTTCCGGCCCCGCGCTCACATCACCCTTTTCGTCGGGCGCCTGCGAACCGTTAACCGCCATCAGAAACATAGTTGCCCGACGATAATGTGACAATGTTTGCGGACACCCCGCCGTGCGAGCGTGATGGCGTGCGGGAGGGCCCGCTGTCGCCCGGCGCCGCAGCCCGATGCCGCCGGCACGCAACCGAACAGGCCCGGGCCCGGCGGCGGCTTTCCGGCAAGGTGCTGAACGGGAACGCGATTCCGGCGGGCCTTCGGCGGACGCAGGCCGCATCCCGCCGGCGGCCAAGGTGGACGAGCCCGTCGAGAACAGGATCGCGGGCGGCCGGCGGAACACGAAAAATTGCCGGACTTTGCCGGCAAATCAGTTTCGTGAGCCCGTCAGCGCGCTTCGGGGACGCGCAGGGCGAGCTCCGCATAGGAATCGACCAGCCCCACATCGAGCGGTCCGCCGCGCGTGCCCACCACCTGATCGGGCCGTACCAGGACCCAGCCGCCGGGATCGACATTGTAGCGCCGCGCCGCCTCCCCATCCGGATCGGTGACGGCATCGAGCTGGACGATGCGCACCGCCGGGCCGAATTCCTCGACGGAGAGCGCAATCGCGCGCGTCGCCGTGGCGTCGCCGAACAGGAGGAGGGTGTGGACGGGACCGTCGCCCTTGCCGATCTCGCGGCCGTCCAGGCCGCAGAGCAGCGGCCAGAGCGAGCCGGCCTTGCCGGTCTGGGGATCGTGGTAGGGGGCATCGAGCGCCCGCTCGCCGACGCTCGGCGTTCCCGCCGTCACCATGCACCGCAGGCCGGCGAGCGCGCCCTCGCGGTAGCTGGCCGCGCTGTCGGCGAGATCGGCCAGCATCCGCCGCCGCAACGGCGCCAGCCGCGACAGCGCCTTGACCGCGACGTCGCGCGTGGTGCGGGCGACGATGCCGCCGGCGAAGCCCGCCAGCAGGCGGACGAGCGAGCTTTCGATCACCGCCTTCGCGATCGGCCGCCGCTCGGCCTCGTAGCTGTCGGCGAGCGCCTGGGCGTCGCCCCGGCCGTGCGCGATCTGGGCCAGCTTCCAGGCGAGGTTCGCGGCATCCATGATGCCCATGTTCAGCCCCTGGCCGCCCGTCGGCGACAGCACGTGCGCCGCGTCGCCGACGAGATAGCAGCGGCCTTCGCGATATCGCTCGGCGACGAACTCGCCGGCGCGATAGGCGGCGAGCCAGGAGACGGATGCGATCGTGAGGCCCTGCGGGCCGCTCATGGTGAGGTAATGCTGCATTTCCTCGCGCGTCGGCGGCGGTTCTCCGGCGGCCGGGCCGCCCGCCTCCGGGCCGGGGTGGCTTCCGGGCGGGGCCGCCGCTGCGGGCGCGGCCTGGCGCCGCGCCGTCATCCGCCACGTCTCGCCGTCGATGGGCGAGAGCGCGATGCTGCCGCCTTCGCCGGACCACAGATAGAGCGTGCCGGGTTCCAGCGGGCCCTCGATCCGGCCGTCGCAGAACACGTGGGTTTCCGGATCGGAAAAATCCTCGGCCTCGATCTCGAGCAGGTGGCGCACCGCGCTGGCGCCGCCGTCGCAGCCGACCACGAACCCGGCGACCGCCCGTTCCGGCGTGTCCTCGCCGTGATGGAGCGTGGCGAACACCCGGTCGCGCTCCTGATCGATGGCGACGAGCGCCACGCCGCGCTCGACCCGGACGCCGAGCGCCGCGAGGCGGTCTGCGAGGATCTGCTCGGTGCGCCATTGCGGCAGGATCACCGGCTGGGGGAACGGGCCGGCGTGGTCGACGCCGGTTTCCTCGTCGAGCAGCACGCGCGCGCCGTCGCCCACCGTGACGCGGCCGATGGTGAGACCCTCCGCGCAGATGTCGGCGGCGACGCCGACGGCGGAGAGCGCCTCCAGGCTGCCGCTCCACACCGCGAGCGCGCGGGAGGTGCTGTCCGGTTCCGGATGGCGGTCGATCACCCGCACCGACAGCCCGAAGCGCCGGCAGTTGACGGCGAGGCTGAGCCCGGCCGGCCCGGCGCCGACGACGAGCACATCGGTGGCTTCTCCGGCGATGTCGTAGGGGTTCACGGCGGCGGACCTCGCGGTGGCAAGGAAGAATCGGGAGACAGAAGACGGCGGGAGAACGTGCGGAACGCGGACACCGCGGCGCGAACGCGCCGTGGCGACGGGCACGGGACGGCAGGCTTACGATACGGCAACCAGATTGCCCGACGGCACGGGCCTTCGGCAACGGCGCGCGGGCGCCGCCGCCGCGACCGTCAGCCGCCGAACAATTGCTGGAAGAAGTCCTTCTTGCCGGCTTGCGGGCGGACGAGCCCGCTGCCGGTCTGTTGCTGGGGCGCAGGGGCGTATTGCGGCTGGGCCTGCTGCGGGTTCGGCGCGATCGGGCCGTCATCCGGGATCGCGGCCGTGGAAGCCGCCGCCGCCTCGGCCGCGGCGCGGGCGCCCGGCAGTTCGGCGACCTGCATGCCCTTGTGGATGCCGGTCATCAGCTCGCCCCAGATCTTGGCCGGCAGCGTGCCGCCGGTCATGCTCTTGGTCGGCTTGCCGTCGTCGTTGCCGAGCCAGACGCCGGTGGTGAAGTAGCCGGTGTAGCCCATGAACCACGCGTCGCGGTAGCTCTGGCTGGTGCCGCTCTTGCCGGCGGCGGGCCAGCCCTTGATGCGGGCGCGCTGGCCCGTGCCGGAGAGGATGACCTCGGACATCATGGCGTTCATCTCGCCCACATATTGCGGCGCCACCACCTGGCGGGCGCCGCCGCTGCGGCGCTCGTAGAGCACCTTGCCGTCCGGCGTGGTGATGCGGCGGATGACGTGGGGCACGACGCCGATGCCGCCGTTGGAGAACGGCACATAGGCGGAGGTCAGCTCCAGCAGCGAGACTTCCGAGGTGCCGAGCGCGATCGAGGCGTTGGGCGTGAGCGCGGAGGTGATGCCGAGCCGGTGGGCGGTGTCGATCACGGCCTCCGGGCCGAACTTCAGCACGAGCTGCACCGAGATGGTGTTGAGCGAATTGGCGATCGCCTGGGTCAGCGTCACCGCGCCGCGATATTTGTGGCCGTAGTTCTCCGGGTTCCAGCTGCCGATGCTCACGGGCTGGTCGACGACGACGGAACTCGGCGTCATGCCGTGCTCGAGCGCGGTGAGATACACGAACGGCTTGAACGACGAGCCGGGCTGGCGCTTGGCGTTGACGGCGCGGTCGAACTGGCTGTCGGTATAGTCGCGGCCGCCGACGAGGGCCTTCACGGCGCCACCGGCATCGAGGATGACCACCGCGCCCTGGCTGACGCCGTATTTCTTGCCGTCGGTGTCGAGGCCCTTCTTCAGCGTCACCTCGGCGGTGCGCTGGAGCGCGGAATCGATCGTGGTCTCGACGACCACATCGGTATCGATCGCGCCGACATAGCCGGGAAGCTGGTCCATCACCCAGTCGGCGACGTAGCCGCCGCTGGCGACGAGGTCGCGCGCCACGGGCTTGGCCGGATTGGCGAGCGCGTCCTTGAGCTGGGCGTCGGTGATGTAGCCTTCCTCGCGCATGGCGCCGAGCACCACGGAGGCGCGGTTCTGCGACAGCGCGAGGTCGCGCGTCGGCGCGAATTTCGAGGGCGCCTTGAGGAGGCCGGCGATCATCGCCGCCTGCGGCAGGGTCAGGTCGCGGGCCGATACGCCGAAATAGCGCCGGGCCGCGGCATCGACGCCATAGGCGCCGGCGCCGAGATAGACCCGGTTCAGGTACATGTCGAGGATCTCGTCCTTGGAGTACTTCGCCTCCAGCCGGAACGAGAGGATGGCTTCCTGGATCTTGCGCTGGAGCGTGCGGTCGGGCTCGAGGAACAGGTTCTTGGCGAGCTGCTGGGTGAGCGTCGAGCCGCCCTGGACGAGGCCGCCGGCGGTGAGATTGGTGACGAAGGCGCGGGCGAGGCCGATCGGGTCGATGCCCCAGTGGTCGTAGAACCGGCGGTCCTCGATCGCGACCACGGCTTCCGGCATCACCTTCGGCATCTCGGCGAGCGGCACGCGCTCGCCGCCCGTGTCGCCGCGGTTGGCGATGATATCGCCGGTCTCGGAGACGATGCGGACGTTCGGCGGGCGCTTCGGCACCGCCCACTCGTCGATCGGCGGCATGGTCGCGGCGTAGTAGCCGATGACGCCCGCGCCGGCGACCGCGCCCCAGAAGCCGATGACGAGGCACCACACGATGACCCGCCGCACCATCCGGCCGAGGAACGAGCCGCGCTTGCGCCGCGCGGCCTTGCCCCTGCCGCCGCCCGCGGATTTGGCCGTGGCCTTGCCGGACGCCTTCGGCTTGTCGGACCAGCCTTTTTCGGGCTTCGCCTTGGCCGCGACGGGAACCGGGCGGTCGCGGGGGTCGGCGCGGAAGCCGTCGCCGTCCAAATCCGAACCTCCCC
Organism: Pseudomonadota bacterium; assembly: GCA_023442215.1. GTDB lineage: Bacteria > Pseudomonadota > Alphaproteobacteria > Rhizobiales > Segnochrobactraceae > Pseudoxanthobacter. Next base: position 1,418 of record JAEZMP010000410.1, on the reverse strand, counting down.
CGTGGAAGCTCGGCTCCCTGCGTTCGCTCGGCCTGCGCGCCATGATCCGTTCGTCTCCCGTTCCGTCTCGACAGTGCCCGATGGACCGTCCATGTGGCGAATTTGAGGGGTAAACCGGGCTCCCCACCCGGCCGCTCGGCACGGCCCGATCACGGCGCGAAGGCGATGCGCGCGCGGCACAGCCGACGGCCCGGCCGGCCGGAAACTGTGTGGCGCGCCGGGATTCGCCGATGCCCGCTTTTCTCCGCCGTGCCGCGATGGCATGGTCGCGGCCATGTCAGAACAGCCGCAATCCGCTCCGCCCGCCGCCTCCCGTCACCCGGCCCCCATCGGCCCGGGCGACCACGTCTTTCTGGTCGACGGCTCATCATTCGTATTCCGTGCCTATTTCCAGTCCATGAATCAGGACCGGAAATACAACTATCGCTCCGACGGGCTGCCCACCGGAGCGGTCCGGCTGTTCTGTACCAAGCTGCTGCAGTTCGTCCGCGAGGGGGCCGTCGGCATCCGTCCGACCCACCTTGCGATCATCTTCGACAAGTCGGAGAACTCGTTCCGCAAGGAGATCTACCCGCTCTACAAGGCGAACCGGCCGGAGCCGCCGGCCGATCTCATTCCGCAATTCCCGTTGATGCGGGCGGCGGTCCGCGCCTTCGGGATGATTCCGGTCGAGCAGGACGTCTACGAGGCCGACGACCTGATCGCGACCTATGCGCGGCAGGCCAATGCGGCGGGGGCGGACGTCCTCATCATCTCGGCCGACAAGGACCTGATGCAGCTCATCCGGCCCGGCGTCGCCATGTACGATCCGGCGTCCGGCGAGGCCAAGCGCGGTTCGTTCCGCGCGGAGCGGCGCATCGGCTACGACGAGGTGGTGGAATATTTCGGCGTGCCGCCGGACAAGGTGGTCGACGTGCAGGCGCTCGCCGGCGATTCCACCGATAACGTTCCGGGCGTTCCGGGCATCGGCATCAAGACCGCCGCCGGGCTGATCCTCGAATATGGCGATCTCGAAACCCTGCTGGAGCGCGCCGGCGAGATCAAGCAGCCCAAGCGGCGGGAGAACCTGCAGAACGCCCGCGAACTCGCGCTCGTCTCCAAGCAGCTCGTGAAGCTCGTCGACGACGTCGCCGTCGAGGTGCCGCTGACCGATCTCGGTCTGGTGGAACCCGACGCGAAGGCGGTGACGGCCTTCCTGAAGGCGCTGGAGTTCACGACGCTGACGCGCCGCGTCGCCGACATGGGCGGGGTCGATGTTTCCGAGGTCGACCCGGATCCGGCCTTCGCCATCGGCCGTTACGGCCCCTCCGTGACGGCCGCGAGCGCGGCGGCGGACGGCGGTGCCGGCCCGATGGCCGAAAACATGGCCGACAGCGGCGAGGCCGCGCTCCCGGTGCCGGTCTCCCCCGGTGCGGCGC
>JAEZMP010000384.1 GCA_023442215.1 Pseudomonadota bacterium | reverse complement strand
CACCCGGCGGATAGACCCTGCGGCCGCTGATGTGCGTGCCCTGCAGCGTACTGTCGTCGTCGACGAAGGCCACCACCTCGTATTCGCGGCCGGCATCGAGCGCCATGTGGAGCTGAAGTCCGGCGCGCCCGGCGCCGTAGACGATCACCGGCTCCAGGTCGTGCAGCCTGCGGGTCAGCCAGAAGAAATAGGACTGTCCGGCAAGCCGGCTGCCCCACGTCATCAGGAAATAGAGGATGCCGAAGATCACCGGCACGGAGCGCGGCACCATCAGGTGCGGCGCGAGATAGGCGAGCACATAGAGCCCGATCACGAGCCCGACGACGCCGCGCGCGATGATGAAGGCCGCGGTGCGGTCGGACGAGCGCACCAGGATGCGGTAGACGCCGCTCCACCAGAACAGCGCGACGGCGACGAACGGCGCGACGGCGAATACCGGCAGGCCCGGCGTCAGGATCCACCATTCCCAGAAATCCGCGAGGCGCAGCCCGTAGGCGCACCACAGCGCGATCGGCGCCAGCAGCGCGTCGAACGCGGCAAACGAGAGCCGGCGCGTCAGGCGCGGCACCTCGTAGAGCCGGCGGTGAAGGCGGTCCCACAACGTCTTCATCACGGCCGCGCGTTCCGGACGGCCGCCGCCGGCGCGGCATGGCGCGCGCCGCACGCGGGACGGGCGCTGCGGGTCGGCGTGGTTGTGGCGGGCGGCATCGGGCTTTGCGTCAATTCCATCGTCCCGGTTCGGCGCAGGCGGTTCCGGGCGCGATCGCCGCCGGCGCGGCGCGGTCCGTGGCCGGAGCCGTGACCGGATCCATGGCCGCCTGAGGTCGAAACTATCATATCGGCGTGCATATTAGCGCGCCTTCTTCATGCAGGCGAACGCCCGGTCGGCCCTCGCATCCCGTCCGGCGTCCCGTCGCGCGGCCAGCCGACGGCGAGCGCCAGCGGCAACCAGAGATAAAGATAGACCGAATTGATGAACGAAACCGGATTGGCGAGATCGGTCGCCATGAACACCGTCGCGAACACCAGCACCCACAGCGCCAGCATCCTCAGCGGCGTGGCGGGCCGCGTCAGGCAGGCGTGGAGGGCGTTGAGGATCAGCGCGATGTAGGCGAGCGCGCAGGGAATGCCGTAATAGAACGCCATCGACAGATAGCCGTTGTGGGGATGCTGGCCGAAGGGATGCTTCACGAGCGTCCCCGGTCCGGCGCCGAACAACGGGTGCGCCGCGATCTCGGTGCCGACGACCCGCCAGATGCTCAGGCGGTGCGACGTTCGGCAGAGATCCGTCGCGCTCGCCGTCAGCGTGTTCTCCTCCTGCAGCCGGTCGCTGCAGCCGGTCTGGTCGAGATAGGGTTCGGCGACGACGAGGCCGACGGGAACGGCGATGGCGCCGACGATCATCACCGCCGCTATCGCGATGCGCAGCCGTCCGACCGGCAGCCGCCACAGCACGAGCGCGATGATCGTGCTCAGCAGGAACGCCATCCACGGGCCGCGGCTATAGGTGAGGAACAGCCCGGCGAGATTGAGCGCGAGCGCTGCGAGCGCCAGCAGGCGCCAGCGGCCGCGGCCGGCGAACACGGCGATGGCCGCCGCGGCCGAGCCGAACGCGAGGATGGCGGCCGAGGGCACCGGGTTGTCGCCCGTCCCATAGAGCCGCAGGCGCGGAAACAACACCCAGAGATCGTGTTCGACGAAGATGCGGCCGACGATGGCCTCCAGCGCGCCGAGCGCGACCAGCACGCCGGCGACCAGCGGCAGCGCCCGCGCCAGCCCCGCGTCCCGCCGCGTCGCCGCGATCACCGTCACCGCGAACAGGAACACCGGCACGATGTTCCACGTCGCCGACCATGTGCGCCCGGAGGCGAACTGGCCCCGCCCGACGACGCCGATCGCCATCCACACCGCCATGAACGCGAAGATCAGCGTCATCCGCCGCAGCGTGGCGTCGCGGAGGATGGCGGTCCTCAGGCCGGAATCGGTGGAGAGCGCCCAGGCGCCGGCCAGCATCCACGCCAGATAGGTCGCGAGCCAGAAGGGGTGCAGCGGCACCGCCGCGACGCCGAAGATCGTCGCGTAGACGATGATCGTGAACGGGTCGCGGGGGCGGTGCGCGACAGCGCCGGCAGGGTGTGGCATCGCGGTGGCTTTCGTGGGAAACAGAGGCCGCATGGTCCGGGCAGGCCGCTCACATCGCACGTCCCCGACCGCCGGCGGGTGGCCGGGCCGGCTGCGGGCGGAACCCCGCCCGGGACATATCGGGTGAAAACGGCTTTGTCTCGCGCATCCGCAGCGTTAATCACCAAAACGTGGCGCGATCCGGGACGGCGGCGACGGGACCGGGACAAACTTGCTGGGGCTGGGACAAACTTGAAACGGGCTTTCGATCTCCTCGCCTCGGCGGCCGGCTTCGTGGTGCTTCTTCCGGTGCTGGCGGTGTGCCTCGTGCTGATCCGCCTCGATTCGCCGGGCAACCCGCTTTTCGTGCAGACGCGGGTCGGGCGCGGCGAGAAGCCGTTCCGCTGCTACAAGCTCAGGACGATGAAGATCGACACCCCGAACGTGGCCTCCCACCATGTCGGAACCTCGTCCATCACCGGCCTCGGCCACTTCCTGCGGCGCACCAAGCTCGACGAGCTGCCGCAGCTCTGGAACGTCATCGTGGGGGAGATGAGCCTCGTCGGCCCGCGGCCGTGCCTGCCGAGCCAGAAGGAGCTGATCGAGGCGCGCCGCCGTCGCGGCGTCTACACCCTCCGGCCGGGCATCACCGGCCTCGCGCAGATCCGCGATATCGACATGTCGGTGCCGGAGCGGCTCGCGGTGGTCGATGCGGAATATCTCGAAACCCGCAGCTTCCTCGGCGACCTCGCGATCATCCTCGCGACGGCGCGTGGCGGCGGGCAGGGCGACGCCGCGCGTGCTGGGCGCCGCAAGCCGCCGGAAGGGCGCTGATCGCAACGCTCCCGCTCCGGCGACCGAACCGGAAGGCGCGCGAAACAGACGCGCCCGCCGGCCCGGATCGCTGATCCAGCCGGCGGGCGCCGTTGAAGTCCTGGAAGACCTGGACGTCCTGAAAGTCGAGCGGCCTCAGGCCGCGTCGTGCACCGCGACGCCGCGGTCCTTCATCAGGTCCTGCAGTTCGCCGGCCTGGAACATCTCGCGCACGATGTCGCAACCGCCGACGAATTCGCCCTTCACGTAGAGCTGCGGAATCGTCGGCCAGTTGGAATAGTCCTTGATGCCCTGGCGCAGCTCGGCCGATTCCAGCACGTTGATGCCCTTGTAGGGCACGCCGAGATAATCGAGGATCTGCACCACCTGGCCGGAGAAGCCGCACTGCGGGAAGGTGGGCGTGCCCTTCATGAACAGCACCACGTCGGTGCCCTTCACTTCCGAATCGATGAAGTCGTTGATCGCGGTCATGTCGTCTTTCCTGTCCGAAGGCATCCGGCGCGTACCGGCTCATCAGGCTCCCGGGCGACCCCCGATCCGACGGATGCGGCCGGTCGGTTCGCGGTTCCCGGATCTCGGAAGCTCCAGCCCGTTCCGCCCGCTGGCGTCCGCCCCGGTGAAACAAGTCTTGAGCCACAATCGCCGCGAAACGGCCCGGTGTCGAGCAGGACCGTCCTCAGGCGTCGTTCGTTCGAACGCGTTCCTCGAAGCGGCGGTCGCGTCTGCCGCGTCGCCGCGGGCCGCGGCCTCGCCGCATCGCTGTCGGTTGGCGTCGTCCATGCGGATACGGGCGCCGATATGCGCCCGCACCCAGTCCGGCCATCACGGGCGCCGGCCGTCTCAAGCTTAAGTGATCCCGCGGGCGGCGCGGTTCAAGCCTCCGGCGCGGATGTTTGCAGCGCAAGCGCGTGAAGCTGCCCACCCATGGAGCCCTTCAGAGCCTCGTAGACCATCTGGTGCTGCTGCACGCGGCTCTTGCCGCGGAACGCGGCCGAAACCACGACCGCGGCGTAGTGGTCGCCGTCGCCGGCCAGGTCGCGGATTTCGATCCGCGCGTCCGGCAGGGCCGCTCGGATCAGCGTCTCGATTTCGCGGGCATCCATCGCCATCGGTCTTCAATCCTCTCCGGCAGCGCCTTGTGGCGCGGCCGTCCAGCCTGCAATCGATCGGGTCGCCGTGTCAGCCCGCCATGTAGCGCGGGAACCAATCTTCGTGCCGTGCGGTGAGTTTTGCAACGGACAGAGACGCCGCGCCCGAGATCGTGAGCGTGTCGCCCCCGGTGCGGCCGAGCCGCGCGACCGGCACGCCGGCCTTGGCGGCCTCGGCTTCGATGGCGGCGAGGTCCGCCTCGCGCACCGTCAGCACGTAGCGCGCCTGGTCCTCGGCGAACAGCGCGACATGCGCCGGCTCCGGCACCGAAACCGTGGCGCCGCGCTTGCCCGCCATCGCCATTTCGGCGAGCGCGATAGCGAGGCCGCCGTCCGAAATGTCGTGGCTCGCTGTCACCTTGCCGGCGAGGATCAGGCCGCGGACGAAGTCGCCGTTGCGCTTCTCGATGGCGAGATCGACCGGCGGCGGCGCGCCGTCCGTCCGCCCGACGATATCGCGCAGATAGATCGACTGGCCGAGATGGCTGCCGTGGCCGCCGACGAGCACGATCGCCTCGTCGTCCGCCTTGAAGGCGATGGTCACGGCCTGGTCGACGTCTTCCAGCAGGCCGACGCCGCCGATGGCCGGGGTCGGCAGGATCGCCTCGCCCAGCGTCTCGTTGTAGAGCGACACGTTGCCGGAGACGATCGGGAACTCGAGCGCGCGCGCGGCCTCGCCGATGCCCTGGATGCAGCCCACGAACTCGCCCATGATCTCCGGGCGCTCCGGGTTGCCGAAATTCAGGTTGTCGGTGAGCGCGAGCGGCGTCGCGCCGACGGCGGTGATGTTGCGCCACGCCTCGGCGACGGCCTGCCGGCCGCCCTGCTTCGGCTCCGCGCGGCAATAGCGCGGCGTCACGTCCACCGACATCGCGAGGCCCTTGCCGGTGCCTTCGACGCGGATGACGCCCGCATCCCCGCCCGGGCGGATCGCGGTGTTGCCCTGGATGAGGTGGTCGTACTGCTCCCACACCCAGCGGCGGGAGCACTGGTCGGGCGAGCCGACGATGTCGAGGATGGTCTGGCCGATATCGGCCGGCGCCGGCACCTCGGCGGCCGGCACTGGGGCCGGTGTCTTCGGCGCCACCCACGGCCGGTCATATTCCGGCGCCATGTCGCCGAGTTCCTTGATCGGCAGGTCGGCCATCACGTCGCCGTGGTGGCGCACCACGAAGCGCAGCGTGTCGGTGGTGTAGCCGATCACCGCGAAGTCGAGGCCCCACTTGGTGAAGATCGCCTTGGCCTTCTCCTCGTGCTCCGGATGCAGCACCATGAGCATCCGCTCCTGGCTTTCCGACAGCATCATCTCGTAGGCCG
>JAEZMP010000321.1 GCA_023442215.1 Pseudomonadota bacterium | reverse complement strand
CGGCGGCAGGCGCCGGGCCAGTTTCGAAGTCAGCGGTTCGTCCGTGTCCACTCATCCCGCGATCGGGTCGACCATCGAGGCCGGTGCCGGGCAAGGGGAGGCGGGCACGCGGGCGGACGCCGGATTGTGGGCGGCATCCAGCCCTTTGAACAGATCAAAAACTCATCGCCGGCGCGTCCGCGACCATTCGGCCCGGCGTTGCCGCCGTGGCCGATGCAAGCGGCGTGCCGGGCATTCGGGACTGCGCGGCCGGCCATCTGCCGGGTGCATCGCCTTGCCGGTCGCGGTCGGAGAGCCTTCCCTGCCTGTCACCGGCTGGGCGCTTTCCCGGACGAAAGCACCGTGCGGTGCGGAGAAATGGGACAGTAATCCTGTCCTTTTTAGCGGCGCATAATTGCCAGATTTGCCGTCGCCAAGCAAGTCCATGTCCTAAATCAAGCTCCTTCCGTAATGTCGCACCAGAGGGGCATTTTTTGCAGGGCGGCGGCCGGTCCCCGCCCCGGGGCGAACGGTGGCGACCGTGCCGCGCCGGGTGCAACCCCGCGGTTGCGCTTTTCAGCTTTGCCGCGGTCCCAGCCTCGGCGACTTCCGGCGGCGCTGCGAAAGGGCTAGGGTCGCGCGCGTCGCCGCTCTCTCCCGCGGCGCAGTCCCATCTCCGAAGGCGGGCGGCTCGGCCCTCCCGGCAACGGCCGGCGCGGTGCCGCACCGGAAGGATATCGACATGCACTTTGCATCCGACAATTGGGCCGGCGTGCCCGATGCCGTCTCCCGCGCGCTGACCGAGGCGGCCTCCGGCGCCGCGCCTGCCTATGGCGACGATGGCGGCACGGCTGCGGTGACCGCGAAGATCGCCGAGATATTCGAACACGAGGTAGCCGTGTTCTACGTCGCGACGGGCTCGGCGGCGAACGCGCTGTCGCTTGCCGCTTTCGCGCCGCCGGGGGGCGTGGTGTTCGCCCACGAGACGGCCCACGTCATGACCGACGAATGCAATGCCCCGGCTTTCCTGTCGCCCGGCACGCGCTATGTCGGCGTTCCCGGGCATCATGGCCGCCTCGATGCCCGCGAACTGGCGCACGCGCTCGACCGGTTCGGGCCGCCCAACGTGCATCATGGCCGTGCCGCTGCCGTCACCATCACCAACGCCACCGAACTCGGCACCGTCTATTCGCCCGCGGACGTCGCGGCGATCGGCGAGGTCGTCCACAGCCGCGGGCTGAAGCTGCACATGGATGGGGCGCGGCTCGGCAATGCCTTGGCGGCGCTGGGCGTCTCGCCCGCGGACCTGACGTGGCGGGCCGGGGTCGATGCGCTGTCGTTCGGTCTCACCAAGACCGGCGCCTGGTCGGCAGAAGCCATCGTGCTGTTCACGCCGGACGGGGTCGGCGACCTTCCCTATCTCCGCAAGCGCGCCGGCCATCTCTTTTCCAAGAGCCGGTTCGTCTCCGCGCAGTTCTCGGCGCTCTTGGAGGACGGCCGGTGGCTCTCCCTCGCGGGCCACGCCAACGCGATGGCGCGGCGTCTCCACGCGGGTCTTGCGGCGCTGCCGGACGTCGCGTTCCCGTTCGTGCCGGAGGCGAACGAACTGTTTCCGGCCCTGCCGCGTGAGATGGTGGCACGGCTGTTCTCGGCCGGCGCGGCCTTCTACGAATGGCCCGACGCCAGCTTCGGCGACACCGCCGGCCCGGAGCGCACCCGGGTTCGCCTGGTGACGAGCTTCGCGACCACCGAGGCCGACGTCGATGCGTTCCTGGCGGCCGCGAGAGGCTGACGCGGCGGCGCGGCAAACAAAAAAGCCCCGGCTGATGCCGGGGCTTGCCGTCGTCCACGGGATTGCCGCCGACGACAGAAGCGGGGCCCGAAGGCCCCGCCCGTCTTCCGTCTTCCGCTCAGGCGGCCTGTTCGACCGCGGTCTCGATCTGCCGGGCGTTCGCAGCCGGCGTGGAGATCGCGATGGTCCGCGGCTTCAGCGCCTCGGGAATCTCCCGCGCGAGGTCGATGTGCAGAAGGCCGTTCTCGAGGCTGGCGCCCTTCACGACCACGTAGTCGGCGAGCTGGAACCGGCGCTCGAAGGCGCGCGAGGCGATGCCGCGATAGAGAACCGCGCGGCCGTCTTCGGCCGCCTCGGCCTTCTCGCCCTTCACGTTGAGCGTGTTCTCGCGAACCTCGATGGTGAGGTCCTTGTCGGAGAAGCCGGCGATCGCCATGGTGATGCGATAGGCGTTGTCGCCGGTGCGCTCGATATTGTAGGGCGGGTAGGCAGGCGCAGCATTATCGGCACCGGCGAACTGGTCGATCGCCTGGAACAGGCGGTCGAAGCCGACGGTGGAACGGTAGAGCGGGCTGAGATCGAAGTGACGCATGATGTCCTCCTTTGGAGCAACGAGTGCGATTTGAGTGCCGGATTTCCCGCCATTCTGGCCGGGAGGTCGGCATCGGTGCGGACCCGTCTGGCGTCCGCAAACGGGAGATAGGAATGCCCTCCGAAGGCTTCAAGACCCTTATTGGCGGCTTGCTTGCGATTGCCGGAGCGAAGCCATCCACGGCAGGCTGCGACGCCGGAGAAGGGGCTTGAACGTGGCCGCGCCGGATGCGGAAGGCCCGGAAGAAGAGGGGGCGGCACCCGTCGCCTCGACGGCGGCCGACCTCGCGAAGGCCGGTATCGCGGGCAAGGCGAGCCTGCTTGCCCTCGAAGGCGCCCCGGTGCCGCCGGGTGGTGTCGTCGAGATGGTCCAGGGCCGCCGCGGTGTGCCGCTCCGGCTGGCGCGCTGGCGGGCGGAGCCCGGCACCACGCCGCGGGGCACCGTGTTCGTGCTGCTCGGCCGCGCCGACTTCATCGAGAAATATCTCGAGGTCGTGGCCGATCTGCGCGCCCGCGGCTATGCCGTCGTGGTGCACGAGCCGCGCGGGCAGGGGCATTCGGGCCGGCTGATCCGCGGCCAGAACTGGGGCCACGTCGCGAGCTTCCACGACTATGTCGCCGATCTCGACACCGTCATCCGCGTCGCCAAGCGGCCGACGGACGGCCTGCCGCTGCCGAAGCCCTATGTGCTGCTCGGCCATTCCGCAGGCGGCACGGTGGCGCTGATGGCCTCCTACCGCCTCCAGCGCGATATCGACCGCATCGTGGCCGTGGCGCCGCTGATCGGCTTCTCGGGAATCGGCATGCCGGGCTGGATGCTCGGCCTCGTGATCGGCGCGGCGCGTCTCGCCGGATTCGGGCGCCGGCCATCGCGGTCACGGCCGCAGCCGCCGGAACTCGCGTTCGACGGCAATCCGCTCACGTCCGATCCGGCGCGGTTCGCGCGCATCGGCGCCTATCTCTCGGCCGATCCCGGGCTCGTTGTCGGCCCGCCGACATTCGGCTGGGTCAAGGCGGCGCGCGACGCGATGCTCATCCTGCACAAGCCGGACCTGATCGCGCGGCTGACGACGCCGACGCTGCTGTTCGCCTGCGGCGCGGACCGGGTGGTCGCGCCGGACGCGATCGAGCGGTTCGGCCGGCTGCTGCCGGCCGGCGGCACGGTGCTGGTCCCCTGGGCGCGCCACGAACTGATGATGGAGCGGGACGCGCTGCGCGCCGAGTTCTGGGCCGCGTTCGACGCGTTCGTTGCCGGCGGCGAGTGAAGTCCCGTCCGCGCCCCGCCGGATGACGGGGGGGGGGGGGGGCG
>JAEZMP010000256.1 GCA_023442215.1 Pseudomonadota bacterium | reverse complement strand
ACAGCCAGCCGGCCGCGCCCTTGGCGTCGAGCGCCGCGATGATGCGGAAGCCGCCGACGATGATGACGGTGATGCCGAACATCAGCGTGAACACATCGGCCGCGACCATGGGGCGGGCGAGGGCGATGATGCCGGCGATGGCGTAGATGAGGCCGCTCGCGAACCAGTAGAGCACCTTGCCCCAACCGCGCGCGCCGAAGGACTGGGCGATCTGCACCGCGCCGCCGATGAGCAGCATGATGCCGGTCATGAACACCACCGCGACGGTGGCGGCGAGCAGGTTGCCGAGGGCGATGACGCCGAACAGCACCATCAGCGCCCCGGCGGCGACGAACCAGCCCCATTTCGCGCGCAGGGCCTCGAGCTTCCTGCGGAAGGCGTTCTGGTCGCCGAACAGCGACGGACCGCCGAGCGGCGTGCGCGGGCCGCCGGTTCCGCTGCCCTGGTTGCGGTCGCCGGAAGGCGGAAATGAAGTCGGCATCGGATCGTTCCTTGCGAGCATTTCAAGGGGTGTCCGGTCGCTGCGCCGGTCCCCCAACCCCTGCGCATCGTGCAGCGTATTCAAGCATTAACACCCGGAGGCTTCATTGACATCGGACAATCGGTCCGCCCGTGCGGCGGCTGATTGTCCGATGGTTCACGGTGGACACTCGCCCGGATAGGGCGACAGGGATTGCATCTTGTTCACTCTTGCCGGCTAAAGTGCCCGTTCGAATAGCGTTGCTGTCCCCGCCGGAAGAGCTCGATTCCGTCGGGTGGAGGAAATCGAGATGCCCTTTAAGTCCAGCGCCGTCCGCTCCCTGTCGTTTGCCGCATGTGCAGCGGCGCTGCTGCCGACGGCGGCCTCGGCCCAGGAAGTCGTGGCGGTGAACAAGGCCAAGGACTGGGTCGTGACCATCACCGGGAACGGCGCATGGGGATCGTCCTACTGGGGCGCGGAAAGCAAGGACTGGACCGGCTTCCCGTCCATTGCCCTGCGGCAGGCCGACCAGCCGGCTGAGTTCGAGGCGCCCGACGACGGCTTCAGCTTCGCGCTGTTCGGCAATCCCGGCCTCAAGGTCGGCGTCGTCGGCCGCTACATGGCCGGCCGCTACAACAGCGAGGACAACCTTCAGGGCACCGCCAGCATTCCCTGGGGCCTCAATGTCGGTGGCTTCGTCGAATACTGGCCGCTGCCGATGATCCGCACCCGGTTCGACGTGCTGCACGGGGTCAAGGGCAACTACGGCTGGTCGAGCAACATCGAGGCCGACTATGTGCAGCCGTGGAACAAGTTCACGTTCTCGCTCGGCCCGCGCCTCGTGCTTGGCGACGACACCACCACGGACACCTATTTCGGCGTCAACGAGAGGGCGGCGTTCGTCAACCCGAAGCTGACCGCCTACGACCCGAGCGGCGGCATCACCTCGGTCGGCGGGCTCGCCGCCGTCAACTACGAGTTCGACGACAACTGGTCGACGGCCGGCTACGTCCGCTACGACCGGCTGGTCGGCTCGGCCGCCGACAGTCCGATCGTGAAGAACATCGGTTCGGCGAACCAGGTCACCATCGGCATGTCGGTCAGCTACACCTTCGGCCTCGACCTGCATCGCGCCGACTGAACCCGATCGCCCCGTTGCGCGGGGCGACATCGCGCGTTGGCGCACTCCGCCGGCGCGGCGCGGATGCGCTGGCTTGACCGGCTTCGGAGCGATTTCGCCACCGCCGGAATCAATCCGCCGGATCGACGGAGGCGCTACGGCGCGTCGGTTGGCGATGACGGATGTTCGCACGTCATGATCTCACACAGATCGTGACCGAGCCGTTGCGAGACGGCCGTCTGGCCAATGGAATTGGCGTGATATTGCGAATCGAACATCTCATCGACTGGCAACTCGTAGTTTTCCGCTTCACCTATCGTTTTGACGCCCTGGCTCTCGTAGAGCTTCTTCATTCCGTCGAAATAAGTGTGATAGAAGGGCTGCTTGTAAGTATCGTAGAAGACGGTCGGCGGCCAGCTGTGAATAACCACGACATCGTTCGCCTTTGCCCACTTTATGAAATCGACGATATAGGCCGGCAGTTTTGGTATCGGCTGCGGAGATAAAGGGCCGGCCTGAAGGACGAAGGTCTTCATGAAGGGCAGCTTGTTCGCCAGGGTGTTTGCCGTCTCGTCTCCGAAGCCATCGACTGTTTTCGAATTGTAGAGGTGGCCCGGCGGCAGGTCGGCCGCCGCCTCCTGGCGAAGAATTTGCGCCGGGGAGTAGCCGAACACCAGATTGGGCAGTTCCCTCCGGGGCGCGCTCAGAAGATAGCGATGGTCCGACGTGACCACGACCGCCGCGAGTTGCCATGTCGGCGCCGGCTGATCGAAGTGAAGTGCGTGCTCAAGCCCGATGATCGCGGTATCTCCAGGCCGGAGGACCTGCCGTGCCCTGTAGAGAAGGTAGTCTCCTCCCAGTCCTGCATGGACACCGAAATTGACGACGGGACGGCCGACGATGTCCGACACGATCTTTGCCGAGTACGAGAAGTGCGTGGCAGATCCGCCGATCAGAACAAGCTTCGGACCAGGGATGGCACGGGCGGCTTCAGTCTTGCGCTCGTATATCCCGACGATCCACGCCACCTCCGGCGGTCGCGGGAGAAGTGGCATTACCAGCAGGAATGCGGCGGTCAGCCCGACAGTTGTGACGACCGCGATACCTAGGAAACGAGCGAGTTTCACGTCCGTCTGCTCTCAGAACTGAAAATATAGGAATTCGGACTGTATCGAGCCGAATATTCCGAAGAACGCCAGCCAGAACAGGGCGCCGGTCATCGCGATGTAACCGACGCCGAAGTCGATCTTCGGAATGCCGTCGCCATTGTAGCGCAGGATCTGCATCGAATTCGGAGCCAGGAAGACAATCGCATATGCCACAAGCGCATATGTCCAGAATGCGAAGAAATCAATGAAGCTCATGCCGCCGCCCCAGATGATTAACGGGTGATCCGCGCCAATATAGAGCTTCAACTCGTCGGGAAGCCGGACGTTGTGCAGCGACACCGCGCTATTCAGTATATTGATGGCCGTTTCGAAATTCGGTGACCGGAAGAACACCCAGCCGATACACACCGCTACGAAGGTGATCGGGTAGAACGCGGCATTGAGAGGAGAGCGATCTCCGATCGGGGAATATCGCCGCCACATGTGGTTGACGATCAGATAGCACCCATGAAGCCCACCCCAGAAGATGAACGTCCAGCCGGCGCCGTGCCAGAGGCCGCCGATCAGCATCACGATCAGCAGGTTCGCGTAACGCCGGAAGCGGCCATTTCGGCTGCCGCCGAGCGGAATATACAGGTAATCCCGCAGAAACTCGGAGAGAGTGATGTGCCAGCGCCGCCAGAACTCGATGATGGAGCGGGACTTGTAGGGTGAGTTGAAGTTGATCGGCAAAGCGATGCCGAACATGATCCCAAGCCCGATCGCCATATCGGAATAACCTGAGAAATCGAAGTATAGTTGTGCCGTGTAGCCGACGATGGCGGCCCAGGACTGGATCAGATCGATGCCGCCG
>JAEZMP010000140.1 GCA_023442215.1 Pseudomonadota bacterium | reverse complement strand
AGCGCCACGCGGCATGGTCAGGATCGCGAACGGTGATCGCGGCGGCGGTCATGGCGGCTCTCCTCATTTCGTCTTCGTCCGGCTTGGCACGGCAACCATGCTTTAGGCGGACATGGTTAACGGAGCCTTGCCCGACCGGCTTCACAACGGCGCGAGTCGCGGCGAGACCCGGCCGGTGTCTGGACAATCGACGGCCGGAGAAGGCGATGGCACACCGGCGCGACGTCGACCGGGGCGACCTTGGGGCGCATTTTTCTTGTCCCTCACGGTCCTGCGGGAGTAAACCGCGACCCACGGATCGTGGCGGCGACCTTTTCTTGGCCCTATCGCTCCGTCGCAGGGAACGAACACGATGAACGACGGTCGAACCACCGCGGCCCGCCTTGAACCGGTTTCCAAGCCCGCAGCACCCGCCGCCTGCGCGCTGCGCACGGTCGAGACCGAGATTGCAGGGCTCGAGGCGCTGAGAGCAGCCCTCGCCAACGGCATGGCGGGCACGTTCGACGAGGTCGCACGCCTGCTGTCCTCGATCCGCGGTCGCGTCGTCGTCACGGGCATGGGCAAGAGCGGCCACATCGGCACCAAGATCGCCGCGACCATGGCCTCCACAGGCACGCCCTCATTCTTCGTGCATCCCGCCGAAGCGAGCCACGGCGACCTCGGCATGATCACCGATCAGGATGCCGTGCTCGCCCTGTCATGGTCCGGCGAGACCGTGGAACTCGCGAGCATCATCTCCTATGCGAAGCGCTTCCGGGTTCCCCTGGTCGCGATCACGTCGAAGCGTGGTTCCAGCCTCGGCCGCGCGGCGGACTTCGTGCTCGAACTGCCGCAGGCGGCGGAAGCGTGCCCCCACGGACTCGCGCCGACCACTTCTACGATGCTGCAACTCGCCCTCGGCGACGCCATCGCCATTGCGCTTCTTGAGATGCGCGGCTTCACCGAGCTCGATTTCCGCGTGTTCCACCCGGGCGGCAAGCTCGGCGCCAACCTGCGCCATGCCCGCGACCTGATGCATTCCGGCGACCGGCTGCCGCTCGCCCCGCTCGGCACCACCATGAGCGAGGCGATCCTGACCATCAGCTCGAAGGGTTTCGGCTGCCTCGGTGTCACCGATGACGAAGGCCGGTTGATCGGCGTCATCACCGACGGCGACCTGCGCCGCAACCTGTCGAACGACCTGCTCGGCCGCCGCGTCGAGGACGTCATGAGCCGCAAGCCGCGCGCCATCGGGCCGGAGACGCTCGCCGCCAGCGCGCTCGAGACGCTGAACGCATCGTCCATCACCGCGCTGTTCGTGGTGGATGAGACCGGCCATCCGGTCGGCATCCTTCACCTGCACGATCTCCTGCGCGTTGGCGCGGCCTGAAGTCGGGGCCTGCCGCCACCGGGCGGCGGTCAGACCCAGCCCTCGAGTTCGCGCCGCACCACGCGCTCCAGCACCGCGATGCCCGCCTCGCTATCGTTGAGGCAGGGGATGGCGGAGAAATGCTCGCCGCCATTCTCGTGGAAGATCTCGGCGTTTTCCTCGCCGATCTCCTCCAGAGTCTCGAGGCAGTCGGCGGCGAAGCCCGGCATCACCACAGCGAGACGCTTCACGCCGGATTTCGCCAGCGCCTCCACGGTCTTGTCGGTATAGGGCTGAAGCCATTCCGCCCTACCGAAGCGCGACTGGAACGTCAGCCGCAGGCGCTCCTCGCTCCAGCCGAGCCGGGCGCGCAGGAGCCGCACGGTCTCGCGGCACTGGTCGGCATAGGGATCGCCCTTCTGGACGTACTCGACGGGAACCCCGTGGAACGAGGCGAGCACCACCTCCGGCTCGAAGTCGAGGGTTGCCAGATGGCTGGTGATCGAGCTGGCGAGCGCGTCGATATAAACGGGGTCATCGTGCCAATTCGGCGCCGTCCGTAGCGCCGGCTGGCGCCGCATCGTCTTCAGCGCATCGAAGGCCACGTCGTTGACGGTCGCGGTCGTCGCCGCGGCATATTGCGGATAGAGCGGCACCACCAGCACGCGGTCGCAGCCGGCATCCACCATCGCCTTCAGCCGCTCGGCGACAGGCGGCTTGCCGTAGCGCATCGCCCAGTCGACCGTGACCGGCAGGTCCTGAAGCGCCGTTGCGAGTTTCTCGGACTGCGCCCGGGTGATGGTCTTCAGCGGGGCCTCGTCGAGCGCGGTGTTCCAGATCGAGGCGTAGGCCTTGCCCGATTTCTGCGGCCGCACCGACAGGATGACGAGATTGAGCAGCGGCAGCCAGAGCGCACGCGGCACCTCGATCACCCGCCGGTCGGAGAGAAACTCACCGAGATAGCGACGCATCGGCCAGTAGCTCGTGCCGTCCGGCGAACCGAGATTGACGATGAGAACGCCGATACGGCGCCCCGGCCGGACGCCACCTTCTGCCCCGGGCGCCAGGGTGGCGTTCCCGGCCAGATCTCCCGCCGCCATGTCATGCTCCATGCTTGTCGGCTGCAAAGCGCCGCGACTGAACGGGATCTATTCGCTCGCGGCGCGACGGCAAGGACCGGCGACAATTGGTCCGCTCAGTAATACCGGTTCAGGTTCGGCCGCCGCGCGAGGATCGCGGCAAGCGCCAGCCCGCCGACGATCGCGAGACGGTCGCCGGCCGCCAGCAGGAGACCGCCGGAGGCGCCACCCGTCAGCGTCCAGAAGGCGTGGGCGATCGGAATCATGACCAGCGTATAGAGCGCCAGCACCGCCGCGCCGAGCCAGGCAAGCGGGGGCACGAACATCACCAGCACCGCGCCGCCGAGCTGGATGATGATGGAGATGGCATTGAAGACGCCACCGGGCGCGAGGCCAAAACCGGCCATCTCGGCACTGCCGCCGTTGAAGTCGATGAGCTTGACGAGACCGCCGAGCCAGAATGGCAGGCACAGCACCACGCGGGCGCCCATCGAAACCCAACCATTATCCAGAAATTTTGCGACGACCTTCGGTGTCATCTGTGCGCTCCCGCCCTGCGATCCCGTTGCTTCAAAGGCTTACACGGCGATCCTGCGGCGGTCGAGAGTGGCCTCTCACCATTCCGCGTCCGGCGGCAGGCCCTGGACTATCTCGGCGATGCGGCGGCGCGTCGGCGCGGTCGTGCCATCCGGCAGCGCATCGGAGACGAAGAACCCGGCTTCGCGGATCTCCCGGTTGGGCACGACGGGCGCCGTCTGCCCCGCACCCCGCACCACGTAGAGCGCGACATGATCGACCTTGAGCCGGCGCTGGAAATAGAACCCGGCAAGGACCGGCCGTTCGGAAAGCGTGAGATTGCCTTCCTCCCGCAGTTCCCGGACGATCGCGGCTTCCGCGCTCTCGCCCCGGTCGACGGCTCCACCGGGCAGGTGATAGCCGGGCACGTAGCCATGGCGGACGAGAAACACCCGTCCATCCCCGTCGAACACCACGGCGCGGACGCCGAGCGTCATGCCCCGCGTCAGCCGGCCTGCGAGATTGATCGCCCGCCAGGCCACGGGGCCGGCGAGACGAACCCAGCGGCTGTCCGTCATAGCTGCGCGCTCCTCCGCGTCGGTTCGGCCCGCCGCCGCTCTGGCCGCCGACCGTCGCCTCGGATATAGCCTGTCGGGAACGGGAGGGCAGCGCTCCGGTTTACCGAGGGACCGCTTCGCTGACCGGACGACGTTCGCCGGCCGTGGTCCGATGCCATCGGCAGTGCCGGCAGAGTTGTCCCCGCCGCACTCCGGGCGACAGCGCAAGATGGGGTTTCATGTTCCGGCTCGCCCACCTTTCCGATCCTCATCTCGGCCCGCTTCCGGACGTGCGCTACCGCCAACTCGCCTCCAAGCGGGCGATCGGCTACGTCAACTGGCGACGCAACCGCGCCGTGAAGCTCGGCAGCGATTCGCTCGATATTCTCCTGGCCGATCTGGAAGCCACCGCGCCGGACCATCTCGCCGTCACCGGCGACCTCGTGAACCTGGCACTGCCGGAAGAGATCAAGCTCGCGGCAGCCTGGCTCGACACCCTCGGCACTCCGACGGGCGTGACCGTCGTGCCGGGGAACCACGACGCCTACGTTCCCGGCGCCGTCGGCCGCGCCGGTCGGCACTGGGCGGCTTTCATGCAGGGCGATCCCGACCGCGCGGTGTCGGACGAGCCGGACCCGAACGGGGTGCTCGGCGCCCGCTTTCCGTTCGTGCGTCGGCGCGGCCCCATCGCCATCATCGGAACGTCGAGCGCCCGGGCCTCCGCGCCGTTCATGGCGACCGGGCATTTCGGGACGACGCAGAGCCTGATTCTCACCGAGATTCTCGAAGCCCTGCGGCACGAGGGCCTGTTCCGCGTCGTGCTGATCCATCATCCGCCGGTGCGCGGCTCCACGCCGTGGCACAAGCGGCTGATCGGCGGCTCGCGGTTCCGCGCGGCGATCCGCGAGGCCGGGGCGGAGCTCGTGCTGCACGGCCACAATCATCGCGCCGGCGTGCTGCACATCAAGGGGCGCGACGGCCGGGTGCCGGTCGTGGGCGTTCCCTCGGCCTCCGCCAACCCGGACGAACGCCACGAAGGCGCGCGCTACAATCTGTTCGAGATCGATGGCGGCCCGGGCGCGTGGCATTGCCGCATGATCGAGCGCGGCCTGACCCCCGAAGCGCCGGAGACGGTCGAGGAAATTTCGTCCCGCCTCCTCATGCGTCCACGCAACCGCGCGGCGAGATCGCCGCTCAGTTAAGCGACATCGCGAACTGAGGGCGGGCGGCATTGCGACGGTCGATCGAGCGCGACACAAGGCAGATCGCGAGCGCGACCAGCGCCATGACCATGCCGACCCACGGAAGGTGATCGTACGGCACGCCGGCGGAGAGCGCCGCGCCGCCGATCCACGCACCGGCGGCATTGCCCAGATTGAAGGCGCCCTGATTGAGGCTGGAGGCGAGATTCGGGGCGCCGCGCGCGCCGTCGAGCACGCGAATCTGCAGCGGCGGCACGATGGCGAAGGAGAGCACGCCCCAGATCACGATCGTCACGACCATGGGCACCAGAGAGTGGCTGGTGAACACCAGCGCCACAAACACCAGCGCCAGCACCGCGAACGAGCCGATCAGCGTCGGCATCACCTTCCAGTCCGCGAGGCGGCCGCCGATGATATTGCCGAACGTGATGCCGACCCCGAACAGCACGAGGATCCAGGTGACGCCGTGGGGCGAGACGCCGGTGACCTCACGCAGCAGCGGCGCGATATAGGTGAACACCGCGAACAGCGCCGACGATCCCGCCACGCTCGTCGCCATCGCCAGCAGGACCTGCGTATTGGCAAGGACCCTCACCTCCTGCCTGAGATTGCCGCGGGAGACCGGAATGTTCTTCGGCACCCACACAACGACCGCCGTCGTAGCGATGGCACCGATGGCAACCACGGCCCAGAACGTCGAGCGCCAGCCGAGCCACTGGCCAAGCGCGGTGCCGGCCGGAACGCCGAGGATGTTGGCGACCGTGAGGCCGGCGAACATCAGCGCCATCGCCCGCGCCCGCTGATTCTGCGGCACGAGGCTTGCCGCGACCACGCCGCCGATGCCGAAATAGGCCCCGTGGCAGAAGGCGGTCACGACCCGCGCGCCCATCAGGAACCAGTAGTTCGGGGCGATCGCGCACAGGAAGTTGCCGAGGATGAACATGCCGGTAAGGCCGACGAGCGTCGCCTTGCGCGGCAGGCCGTTGGTCGCCGCCGCGACGATGGGCGCGCCCACCACCACGCCCATGGCGTAGCCGGTGATCAACAGACCCGCCGTCGGAATGCTCACGCCGAGATCGGCTGCGACCTCCGGCAGAAGCCCCATGATGACGAATTCGGTCGTCCCGATCCCGAAAGATGCGAGAGCCAAGGCGAAAAGCGGCAACGACATCGTCGCGGATCCCGAAAAGAATCGGCCTGGAGCAGATTTTTGAGCTGGCCCTTCAGGATCGACGAATTCGCGCGCAGCCACCATGCCGGCAGACTCATAGCTGCCATGCGCGAATGATGGATGGCCGGGAGCCCGCAGGAAACCCGTGAGGGAGAACGGGCGCGCAGGCGGCGGCCGGAAGCCCGCGCCTCTGGAGAGGGCTCGAACCCGGAACACCCGCACTGGATGCGCAGCCCGGATCGGCGGCCACGCGCGCGCCGGCCGTCACCGTGATGCAGGGAGGAACATCGCCGCGCAGAACGCAGAACCGGCGGCGCAGGCAAGGGTCCGTCAGAACCCTTGCGAACTCTTGCGAACTTTTGCGCCGGCCGCCATGCAGGCGGCCAGATGCCTCAGCCGCGATATGCTCAGCCGCGATATTCCTGGATGCGCGTGGCGCGCAGCCCGGCGAGGCCATGACGGTCGATCAAGGCCTGCCAGGACAGGAATTCATCGACGGTCAAAGTATAGCGGCGGCATGCCTCTTCGAGGGAC
>JAEZMP010000136.1 GCA_023442215.1 Pseudomonadota bacterium | reverse complement strand
TGAAGTCGCAATAAGGGCATTTGGCCGCGCAGAACGGCCAGTGCACATAGATGCCGAACCCCTCGCCGGAGCCGGTCGCGGCGCGGTTGGTCTGGTCGATGACCCGGGCGGCGTCCATCGCTTCGTGCGTTGCCTCCTCGCGGCTCACGCCTTCAGGCAGGCGTCGGCGAACAGGCGGAAGGCGCGGGCGCGATGGGAAAGTCCACCGCCGTCGGCGTCCAGCCCATGCTTCTCCTCGCTCGACATCTCGCCGAAGGTGCGGTCGTGGCCGTCGGGCAGGAACATCGGGTCATAGCCGAAGCCCCGCTCGCCGCGCGGCGGCCACACCAGCGTGCCGTGCACCTCGCCGACGAAGGTCTCGATGTGCCCGTCCGGCCAGGCGAGGCAGAGCGCCGCGACGAACTTCGCCCGCCGCGCTTCCGGCGTCACCGCGCCGGCGGCCTGGAGCTTTTCCTCCACGTTCCGCATGGCGCGGGCGAAATCCTTGTCCGGCCCGGCCCAGCGCGCCGAATAGATGCCCGGCGCGCCGTCGAGGGCGTCGACCGCGAGCCCGGAATCGTCCGCCAGCGCCGGAAGGCCGGACGCGGTCGCGGCGGCGACCGCCTTCAGCCGGGCGTTGCCCTCGAAGGTGGTCTCGGTCTCCTCCGGCTCCGGCAGCCCCAGCGCGCCCGCCGATACCGTCTCGATGCCGAAAGGCTCTACGAGGAAGCCGATCTCGGCGAGCTTGCCCTTGTTGTGGGTGGCGACAACGAGGCGCGGTTCGGAAAGGCGGCGGGTCTGGTGGGTCACGGTGGGCCTCAGAGGATCGCGAGCTTCTGGAGCTCGACGAGGCGGCGGGTGCCGGCCTCGGCGAGGTCGAGCATCGCCAGGAGTTCGTCGCGGCTGAACGGCTTGCCTTCCGCGGTGCCCTGGATCTCGACGAGGCCGCCGGACCCGGTCATCACAAAGTTCGCATCGGTCTCTGCGGCGGAATCCTCGACATAATCGAGATCGAGCACCGGCCGGCCGCCATGGATGCCGACGGAGATGGCGGCAATGTGGTCGGTCAGCACCGGCCGGCTCACCATGCCGCGCGCCTTCATCCAGGCGATGCAGTCGTGAAGCGCGACCCACGCACCGGTGATCGAGGCGGTGCGGGTGCCGCCGTCCGCCTGGATCACGTCGCAATCGACGGTGATCTGGCGTTCGCCGAGCGCTTCGAGATCGACGATGGCGCGCAGCGAACGGCCGATCAGGCGCTGGATTTCCTGGGTGCGGCCGGACTGCTTGCCGGCGGCGGCCTCGCGGCGGGTGCGCTCGTGGGTGGCGCGCGGCAGCATGCCGTATTCGGCGGTCACCCAGCCCCGGCCACCCCCGCGCAGCCACGGCGGCACTTTTTCTTCGAGGCTGGCGGTGCACAGCACATGGGTGTCGCCGAACTTCACGAGGCACGAGCCTTCCGCATGGCGCGTGACGCCCCGCTCGAGGGTCACGGACCGCAGTTCGTCTGCGGCGCGCTTGGAAGGACGGGACGTCGTCATCGGGGCAGGTATCCTCTGCGGTCTGGCCAGCGGCGCCCTCGGGGCGGCGGGCCTGTTTCACGTTTGCGGCACCCGCGACGCGCGGCGGGGCTCAGGCCCAAGCCGGTGTCTCCGGGCGATGATCAGGACCGCTTGCGCTGAAAATCCACGCGCTTCTACCGCCCGGAGCCCGTCGGCGGCAAGCACGGTCGACAAGGGCCGGCGCAGCCCGACGCGATTTTCAGTCCGGAGCGAACCGTTTCATGCGAGAACCTTCGCAGGAATCCTTGCCGAGCCGCGCGCGGCATCCTTTATTATCGTCAGGGCCTTGGGCGGGGCTGACGCGAAACGAGAGGATGCGATGACGGCCGAACGCAGACGCGAACCGTTGTCGCCGAGCGTGATCGACCTCGACGAGCGGTCGCGCGAGATTTTCCGGCGGATCGTCGAGACCTATCTCGACACCGGCGAGCCGCTGGGATCGCGGACCCTGTCGCGCCTGTTGCCGATGACATTGTCGCCGGCTTCCGTGCGCAACGTCATGGCCGATCTCGAAGCGCTCGGCCTGGTATTCTCCCCCCACACCTCCGCCGGCCGGCTGCCGACGCAGCGTGGCCTGCGCTTCTTCGTCGATGCCATGCTGGAGATCGGCGACCTCGCCACCGAGGAGCGCGACCGCATCGAGGCGCAGATCCGCACCGGCGGCGGCGGGCGCACCTACGAGGGACTGCTGACCGAGGCGAGCCAGATGCTGTCCGGCCTGTCGCGCGGCGCGGGCATGGTGATCACCAGCACGGCCGACCTCAGGCTGAAGCACATCGAATTCGTCCGCCTCGACCAGGCCCGCGCGCTCGCTGTGCTCGTCGGCTCCGACGGGTCGGTCGAGAACCGGCTGGTGACGCTGCCGCCCGGCCTGCCGTCCTCGGCGCTGGTGGAGGCGAGCAACTACATGAACGCCCACATCCGCGGCCGCACCCTGTCGGAGGCGAAGTCGGAGCTGGAGCGGGTCAGCCTTGCCGAACAGGCCGAACTCGACGAGATCACGCGGCGGCTGGTGGAAACCGGCCTCGCCGTCTGGTCGGAAGCCGGCGACGAGCGGCCGGGCACCCTCATCATCCACGGCCGCGCCAACCTGCTGGGCGATCTCAGGGCCGAGGAGGATATCGAGCGCATCCGCCTCCTGTTCGACGACCTCGAGCAGAAGCGCGATCTCATCCATCTGCTCGGGCTCGCGGAATCCGGCGACGGGGTGCGCATCTTCATCGGGTCGGAGAACAAGCTGTTCTCGCTGTCGGGCTCTTCCCTCGTGGTGTCGCCCTATCGGGATACCGAGAACCACATCGTCGGCGTGCTCGGCGTGATCGGGCCGACCCGGCTCAACTATGCCCGCATCGTGCCGGTGGTCGACTACACCGCCAAGCTGATCGGCCGGATCGTCGGCTGACCGGCACGGTCCAGTCCCCGGCCGCGCGGTGCGCCATCCCGCGCGTGCCGAAGCGACCCCGCATGCCCTGTCCTTCCGAAGGAACCATCGCTTTCATGTTCACCGACGCCGTCGAAGCCTTCCGCGAGGTCCTGACGCCCCCGTTCCGCGCGATCCTGCTGCGTTCGGTCGCCATCACCATCGGGCTCCTGATCGTGCTCGGCATCGGGCTGGAGGCGCTGCTGACGTGGGCGCTCGACCTGCCTTATCCGTGGCTCAATGTCACCGCCTCGATCCTTGGCGGCGTCGGCATCCTCATCGCCCTCGCCTTCATGGTCGGCCCGGTGACGTCGCTGCTCGCAGGCTTCTTCGCCGACGACGCGGCGGAGATCGTCGAGCGCACCCGCTTTCCCCAGGACCCGCCCGGCGTCGCGCTGCCGCTCGGCCGTTCGCTCGTCGTCACCGTCCGGTTCGCGCTCGTCACCCTCATCGGCAACATCGTCGCGCTGGCGCTGCTGCTGGTGCCGGGCGTCAATATCGCCGCGTTCTTCCTGGTGAACGGCTACCTGCTCGGCCGCGAATATTTCGAGGCCGCCGCCATGCGCTTCCGGTCAGTGGAAGAGGCGCGGGCGTTCCGGCGGCGGCATGGCGTCGCGGTGTTCGTCGCGGGGCTGCTGGTGGCGGTGGTGCTGGCGATCCCGTTCGTCAACCTGGTGACGCCGCTTTTCGCCACGGCCTTCATGGTGCGCCTGCACAAGCGCCTGTCGGCCGCGGCGGCGTAAGACGCGCCGGCTGAAGGAATATCCCTTCCAGATCACACTGATCTGGCGGGCGAGGACAGGCTCAACGCCTTGAATCTGGAGCTTATCCTGGCGATCGGACGCTTCCTGCGATCGAAAGTGTTCTGTCCGCCACGAGCCGGCGGCACGAGGCCACTCATCCGAAGGTCGGGGGATGATTTTCCGCCGCAGCCGGTATATGCCCTAAACGTCATCGGCGGGTAAAGTTTACGTATACGTCACTTTGACGGCTGCGGGTTGACGAGTTAGAAGGCTTCCATTCGGCGGTCTGCTGGCGACCGAACCGTGGTGCTTCGCACGAGAGTGCCGTGATCGGTTCGAGTGGGGCAGGCGCGGCCGGCATCTGGCCCGGCATCAGTCCGGCAGCCGGGAAGCCCAAGCGGGTCCAGAGCGGTCAGAACCGCGTGGAGAGGGAACGATGTCGAACGCCGACCTCAAGTCCAATCGTCCGGTATCGCCGCATCTTCAGATTTACCGGATGACGCTGACGATGGCGATGTCGATCGTGCATCGCATCACGGGCGGCGCGCTCTATTTCGGCACCATCCTTCTGGCGATCTGGCTTATCGCGGCGGCGGCAGGGCCGTCGGCGTTCGAGACCGTCAACGCGATCTACGGCTCCATCATCGGCCGCCTGATCCTGTTCGGCTACACCTGGGCGCTGATCCACCACATGCTCGGCGGCATCCGCCACCTGATCTGGGATACCGGCCGCGGGTTCGATCCGGCGAGCCGCGAGACGCTCGCGCGCCTCAACATCATCGGCTCGGTCGTGCTCACGATCGTGCTCTGGGGCATCGGCCTCGCCGTCGGCTGACGGCGGGTGACGAATTTCGGCGGCAGCGTCCGGCCGGGGTGATCCCGGCGGGGCAGGCGGCGGCCGGTGACGAGAGGGCTGCGGAGCCGCGCCGGTGCACCAGATGCGCGGCCGCTCCCGGGGAAACGTGAAGGGCAACGCCATGATGCGCACGCCGCTCAGCAAGGTCCGCGGTCTCGGCTCCGCGAAGGACGGCACGGAACACTTCTGGCGCCAGCGCATCACGGCGCTCGCGAACGTCCCGCTCACGATCTTTTTCGTGGTGCTGGTCATCGCGCTGCAGGGCGGCGACTACGCCTCGGTCCATGCGGCGCTTTCCTCGCCGTTCGTGGCGGTGCTGCTGCTGCTGTTCGTGCTGGTCGGCGTCTATCACATGAAGATCGGCATGCAGGTCATCATCGAGGACTACGTTCATCACGAGCTGTCCAAGGTGCTGGTGCTCGCCGCAAATTCCTTCTTCTCCGCCGTGATCGGGCTCGCCTCGATCTGGGCGGTGCTCAAGATCAGCTTCGGAGGCTGACACCATGGCCGAGTTGAACGGATCCGCCGGCGGGCCTGCGCCCGTGCCGAACATCAACGGGCGCGCCTATCCCTTCATCGACCATACGGTGGATGTCGTCGTGGTGGGGGCCGGCGGCGCCGGCCTCAGGGCCGTCGTCGGCTGCGCCGAGGCGGGCCTCAAGACCGCCTGCATCACCAAGGTGTTTCCGACCCGCTCCCACACGGTCGCGGCGCAGGGCGGCATCTCCGCCTCGCTCGGCAACATGGGGCCGGACGACTGGCGCTGGCACATGTACGACACCGTCAAGGGGTCGGACTGGCTCGGCGACCAGGACGCGATCGAGTACCTCGTGCGCAATGCGCCGGCTGCGGTTTACGAGCTGGAGCACTGGGGCGTGCCGTTCTCGCGCACCGAGGAAGGCAAGATCTACCAGCGTCCGTTCGGCGGCATGACCACGCATTTCGGCAAGGGCCGCGCCCAGCGCACCTGCGCCGCCGCCGACCGCACCGGCCACGCCATCCTGCACACGCTCTACGGCCAGTCGCTGCGCCATTCGGCGGAGTTCTTCATCGAGTACTTCGCCATCGACCTCATCATGGAAGACGGCGCCTGCCGCGGCGTGGTGGCCCTCTGCCTCGAGGACGGCTCGCTGCACCGCTTCCGCGCGCACCGCACCATCCTCGCCACCGGTGGCTACGGCCGCGCCTATTTCTCGGCGACCTCGGCCCACACCTGCACCGGCGACGGCAACGCCATGGTGCTGCGCGCCGGCCTGCCGCTGCAGGACATGGAGTTCGTGCAGTTCCACCCGACCGGCATCTACGGTTCGGGCTGCCTGATCACCGAGGGTGCCCGCGGCGAAGGCGGCTATCTCGTCAATTCCGCCGGCGAGCGCTTCATGGAGCGCTATGCGCCGTCCGCCAAGGATCTCGCCTCTCGCGACGTGGTGTCCCGCGCCATGACCATCGAGATCCGCGAGGGCAGGGGCGTCGGCAAGAACGCCGATCACATCTACCTGCATCTCGACCATCTCGACCCGGCCATCCTGCACGAGCGCCTGCCCGGCATCTCGGAATCGGCCAAGATCTTGGCCGGCGTCGACGTCACCAAGCAGCCCATCCCGGTGCTGCCGACCGTGCACTACAACATGGGCGGCATCCGGACGAACTATCACGGCGAGGGGCTGTCGCCGACGCCGGAGAACCCGGACCAGGTGGTGCCGGGCCTGATGGCGATCGGCGAGGCGGCCTGCGTGTCGGTCCACGGCGCCAACCGCCTGGGCTCCAACTCGCTGCTCGATCT
>JAEZMP010000704.1 GCA_023442215.1 Pseudomonadota bacterium | reverse complement strand
CGTCAGGACGCCTGAAGCGGCTCTGGACCGTCTTCACGCCTCAGGAGGACGCCACCGCCGGAGAACCGCCCGGCGCCGGCTGGCGCGCGTCCTCGCGCGCCCATTTCGTCGCGCCGTGGGGTCCGATGCGGTCCCAAAGGGCGTCGGACACAAATATTTCGTCGAACCCCGATTTTTTTTTGAGCTGCCGCTCGAATCCAGTGCTGCAGAGCGCGGCGCGACCTTCACCCTCGAAAGTGTTTTCCACAGGTTGGAAAAACAGCGAAATCCGCAGAAAGCCGCGGGTTCGGGCAGGGGGGCGAACAACGCCGGGGGAGGCCGCTTGACATTCAACGGCCGGCATCGTACCTCCCACCTCGCCTCGGCGCGGTTCACGCAGCTGGCTCCGGGGGTGTAGCTCAGTTGGTTAGAGCGCCGGCCTGTCACGCCGGAGGTCGCGGGTTCGAGCCCCGTCACTCCCGCCACTCCTTTCAAGGACTTAGCGGAATTCACCCACGCCGGCCGAAGCCGGCGACCCGGTGAATGGGCGTGTCTCTCCCCATCGTCTCGTCATTCGTCCGTGATGATATTGCGTCCGTATCGCTTGGCGCGGCTCGGACGATAGCACCCCGCACGCTTGGAGCGCTTCCGATCGGAAGGCCTCCTCCGATCGAAACGGTGTTGTTCAAGGCCCGCGCAAGCGCTCGTCGACGCTCTCGCCCTTTGCCGTCTTGCTGGCGCATCAATGACGTCAGCCGCGACACCCGAGATGAACGCCGGGGCTTGCAGACCTCACCGTGGTGATGCTCAAGGCTGTGACGTCGCAGATTGCGATGTGCGCGATCCCGTCATTCCGTCTGGGGTGCTGGGCATGTGCCGGGGAGGTGCAACGGCACATGCGGCCGTCAGGAGCGTTCGCCGCGAACGCCATGAGGCGGCGGCACATTTCCCAGCGCAACCCAAGCCCAGCCCGAACCCAAGGCCAAGACTAAGCCCGGGGCGCAATGCCCTGTGACCATGGCCCTGTGACGATGGCTCGTGCTTGTCGGCAGCCGAACGCCGTCCGAGCCTGCCCGGCGGACGTCTCTGATCCATCGGCGCTGGAAGTCGTCCTTCCGCTCGTAGACGAGCGCGCAGCATTCTTGGACGTCGTGCGGCGGGGGCGTGGGCACGCCGCACCGCGGCAATCGCCTTGCGCTACCCTCCCCACCCTTGGCTAAGGGGCGGGGAGGGGCCTTTTGCGGTCAGTACAGAGGAATGCCGATCAGGACGATGCCTGTCAGGAACATTCCGATGCCGGTCGTGATCGCGTAGATGCCGACCCGCTCCTTGGTCTGCATAGCCGTGCTTTTTCTGGTTGTCATGGCTATCTCCCTGGGCAGGACAAGTCCTGCTCACCAAGGATCGTTTCAACTTATTGTTATTGCAATAGAAAACTGAGCAATGTCGCTTTCCGGCATTTGCTGCACTGCAAATTACTGAAGATATTTATGAATAGATTTTATATTGCGCACTATAAATAAAGAGAAATGAGAGGTCTGATTTGCGAGAGAAGCAGCCATATGTGAGTATAAATACAAAATTTTGATACCGCGCAAATTTGTCTCCTTGCGACGTGCTTGTCGGCTCCGATCCGCGGCTTAAGGGTGTCGGCGCCTGGGCTACGGGCGACGCCACGTCCAGCTCCGGTCGATTCCGACGCGTCGCGGGCGGCGCATGACGCCCCGTGTCCGTGCTTCTTTGGTTGTCGGCCGCAAGAAGAAACGGCGCCAACTCCGTCGGGGCGGCGCGCCGGATGCCGCCCGGGTGCGCCCCATCCTCGCCGCAATTCCCGTTATGCGGGCAGTGAATGAGTGGAACAATCGACGCGTGGCGTCGCCTCGGAGTGACCGCGGCGCATTTTTTTGGGCCTGCGACGCCGGAGCCGCGATCACGGGGCGCGCCCGAGAAAACCGTTCAAGTTTCAGTCGTTTGTGCGGTGCGGTATGGCGCCGGCGTCCCCGCCGCAAGCATCCCCTGAGGCGCCGCGAAAGAACTGAACATTACAGGATTTTCATGCGGACACAGACTGGACGTATTTCGTTTCTAAACACCAATTCATCCCAAACAGCGTGGAGCAATAATTCAGTATGGTGTTTACTCCAGCGCCCCCTATTTCGCCATATAAGTTAACGAAGTCTCGTCTTCCAAGAACTATATTTACTTACGGTTTCTCAATAATCGCGGCGGCCTCGGTGGTAACGTCACCCGTCGCCGCATTTGCCAAGGCCGAGCAAACGGTCGAGCAGGCGGAGGTCAAGACCTTGCCGTTCACCGGGCCGCCGGCGGCACCGCACCGCAGCACGGATGCACGCCTGCTTGCGGTGGCGAAGGCAACACCCGCGGAAGCCTCCGGCAAGCCGCAGGAAACCGACAAGCCCGAACAGCGCCAGAAGGCTGCCGGGCCGGTTAAGTGCGGTAACGCATCCTGGTACGCCTACGGCAGCCATACCGCGAGCGGGGAGCGTTTCTCCTCCAACGCGCTTACGGCCGCTCACCGCTCCATGCCATTCGGCACGCGGCTCGAAGTGACGAACATGAAGACCAACCGGACCGTGGTGGTGCGGGTCAACGATCGCGGGCCTTTCGTGCGCGGACGGTTGATCGATCTGTCGAAGGGTGCTGCCCGCCAGATCGGCATGCTGAATTCCGGTGTCGCCCCGATCTGTATCGCGGTCGTCTCGAACTGAACCTGAAGCCCCGGCTCGCTCCCCCCGCGCCGGCATGTGCCGTGCCCGCCGCGCGCCCGGCGCCGGCGGGCGGGCGCCCCGTCCGGGCGCAGCGCGTCCAGACCGGGCCGACGCGGTTGCACGGGCCATCGCGATCGGCTATTTCCCTTTCCGTCCGGCAGGGCTGCATGTCGTTGCGACGCGCCCGGGTGCCGGCGGAAATGCGAGGACCGGGCCCGTGAGCGCCGCGCGTCACATTGCCGTTTCGACCGAGCTGCTGGCCGCCGCCGGCGGTTCCGTCGCGCGCGCCGTGACGGCCGAAGCCGTTTCCGCGTCCTCGCGCCCTGGCACCCTCCGGTTCGTCCTTCTCCTTAGCTGCCCCTGAGCGCCGGCTGCCTTCGGGCGGGTTCTCAGGGGTCTGGCACGAAAGCCGATAGCATTCGAACAGCGCCCGCCGGCGACACGCAGCCGGGCATGGCCGCCCCGAGAGCCCCTTGAGGCCGGGATGCGGGCCAGATGAAGGAAGCGAGCCCATGACCAGCCACACCGCATCCACCGGCATCGTCGACGCCAAGACCATCGTTGAGGCCAAGA
>JAEZMP010000689.1 GCA_023442215.1 Pseudomonadota bacterium | reverse complement strand
GGCCGGAAACGGTCGCGCCGCCGCAACGGATGCGGCGGCGCTATCAGGTGCAGAAGCGGAAAGGCAGGGGGGCCGGGCCCTCAGGCGGCGGCGCCGGCCTTCGTCTTCGCCTCGCGGCGGCGGGCGTGCAGGATGAACTCGGTGTAGCCGTTCGGCTGCGCGCAGCCTTCGAACACCAGATCCTCGGCGGCGTGGAACGCCGGCCCGTCGAACCCCGGCGCCATCGGCACATAGAGCGGATCGCCCGCGTTCTGGCGATCGACCACCTCCGCCATCCGTCGCAGCGTCGCCGCGACCTGCTCGCGGGTCACGACGCCGTGGCGCAGCCAGTTTGCGACGTGCTGGCTCGAAATCCGCAGCGTCGCCCGGTCCTCCATCAGCCCGACATCATGGATGTCGGGGATCTTGGAGCAGCCGACGCCCTGGTCGACCCAGCGCACGACATAGCCGAGCAGGCCCTGCAGGTTGTTGTCGAGTTCCTGCTGAACATCGGCCGGCGCGAAGTTCGACTTCGCGAGCGGGATGGTCAGGATATCGGACAGACGTGCCGGCGCGCGGGAGGCGATCTCCTTCTGGCGGGCGCGAACATCGACCTGGTGATAATGGGTGGCGTGAAGCGTCGCCGCCGTCGGCGACGGCACCCAGGCGGTGTTGGCACCCGCATTCGGGTGGCCGATCTTGGCCTTCAGCATGTCCGCCATCAGATCCGGCGCCGCCCACATGCCCTTGCCGATCTGGGCGCGGCCGGGCAGCCCGCACGCGAGGCCGACATCGACATTGTTGCGCTCGTAGGCATCGATCCAGACGGTCGACTTCATGTCGTTCTTGCGCACCACCGGGCCGGCTTCCATCGAGGTATGGATCTCGTCGCCGGTACGGTCGAGGAAGCCGGTATTGATGAACACGACCCGGTCCGCCGCCGCGGCGATGCAGGCGGCGAGGTTCGCGGACGTGCGCCGCTCCTCGTCCATGATGCCGAGCTTCAGGGTGAAGCGCGGCGCGCCGATCAGGTCTTCGACCCGGCCGAACAGCTCGTTGGTGAGCGCGACCTCGTCGGGACCGTGCATCTTCGGCTTGACGATGTAGACGGAACCCTTGCGGCTGTTGCGGTAGCGGCCGTTGCCCCTCAGGTCGTGCAGCGCGATCAGCGAGGTGATGGCGGCGTCGAGGATGCCTTCCGGAATTTCCCGGCCGTCCTCGTCGCGCACCGCGTCGGTCATCATGTGATGGCCGACATTGCGGATCAGCATCAGGCTGCGGCCGGCCAGGGTCAACGTTCCGCCGGCGCCGGTATGATAGGTGCGGTCGGGGTGAAGCGTGCGGACTTCCGTCCTGCCGCCCTTCTCGAACGACGCCTCGAGGTCACCCTTCATCAGGCCGAGCCAGTTGCGGTAGACCTCGATCTTGTCCTGCGCGTCGACGGCGGCGACAGAGTCCTCCAGATCGACGATGGCGGTAATCGCCGCCTCGATCACGACGTCGCTGACGCCCGACGGGCGGTCGCGGCCGATCCGGCTCGTGCGGTCGATCACGATCTCGATGTGCAGGCCGTTGTGCGCCAGCAGCACCGACGACGGCGCATCCGCCGTCCCGGTATAGCCCGCGAACTGCGCGACGTGGACGAGGCCCGCCGTTCCGCCGGCAAGATCGACCACGAGTTCGCCTTCGACGACGCGATAGCCCGTGGCATCGGCGTGGCTGGCGCCGGCGAGCGGAACCGCCTCGTCGAGGAACTGG
Organism: Pseudomonadota bacterium; assembly: GCA_023442215.1. Lineage (GTDB taxonomy): Bacteria > Pseudomonadota > Alphaproteobacteria > Rhizobiales > Segnochrobactraceae > Pseudoxanthobacter. The sequence goes on along the minus strand of JAEZMP010000689.1, from coordinate 2,200 downwards.
TTGGCGCGGGCGATCACCGCCGCGCCGCGCTCCGGGTCGTAACCGGCCTTGCGGGCGCCCGGCTCGAAGGCAATGGCGTCGGTGCCGTAGAGCGCGTCATAGAGGCTGCCCCAGCGCGCGTTGGCCGCGTTCAGCGCGTAGCGCGCGTTGGACGCGGGCACCACCAGCTGCGGCCCCGCGATCGCGGCGATCTCGGCATCCACGTTCACGGTGCGGATCTGGAAGGCGTCCGGCGCCGGGCGCAGGTAGCCGATCTCCGTCAGGAACGCCTCGTAGGCAGCCTGGTCGGACGGCGCGCCCGGATTGGCCCGGTGCCAGGCATCGATGCGGGACTGGATGTCGTCTCGCGTCGCGAGCAGCGACCGCGTGCGCGGCGCCAGATCGCGCACGATGGCGGCGAAGCCCGCCCAGAACGCCTCCGGCGTCACGCCGGTGCCCGGCGCGACCTCGCCGGCCACGAAATCGAACAGGCCGCGATCGATCGTCAACCCGCTCGCACGCACCGTATCCATGTTGTCCGCTCCCGCTTTCCTGCGCCCAGCCCGCGTCCCGTCCGGCCCGTTTCGCGGCCGGTTCCAGCATCCGTTAGAATGCCCGACTTGCATATGGGAGAAATGGCCGACGCAGAACCGCACGGAATGCGGGAAGATTGTTTCCACGCGGGATAAAGTGGTCGTGGCCGGAACGCCCGCTCCTTGTGCAGCGCTGCCACCCCTGCTGCCTCTCTGGCGGGCAGGGATTTGATCATCTGGTCAAAATATGCACTGATGATCGCTGAGCGGCGGATGCGTCATCATCCATGTCTTTGTAATTTCAGTATAATCAGCGTTGGCACGAGGCATGCATTTATAAGTCCGGCCACCCGGCGAGGGGTTGGCCGGGGTCGAGACAACAAATGACCGGAGGTCAGTCATGGGCGACGTTCTGAACATCGGCGTGTTCATCCCGATCGGAAACAACGGCTGGCTGATTTCCGAGACGGCGCCGCAATACAAGCCGACCTTCGAGCTCAACAAGGAGATCGTGCTGAAGGCGGAGCAATATGGCTTCGATTTCGCGCTCTCCATGATCAAGCTGCGTGGCTTCGGCGGCAAGACCGAGTTCTGGGACTACAATCTGGAATCCTTCACGCTGATGGCCGGCCTTGCCGCCGTCACGTCGCGCATCAAGCTGTTCGGCACCGCCGCAACGCTGACGATGCCGCCGGCCATCGTCGCGCGGATGGTCTCCACCATCGATTCCATCTCCAACGGCCGCTTCGGCCTCAACGTGGTCACCGGCTGGCAGCGGCCCGAATATTCGCAGATGGGCCTCTGGCCCGGCGACGACTATTTCTCGCGCCGCTACGACTTCCTGTCCGAATATGTCCAGGTCCTGCGCGAGCTTTGGGAGACCGGCGTCTCGGATCTGAAGGGCGAGTTCTTCCAGATGGACGATTGCCGCGTGCTGCCGAAGCCGCAGGCCAATATCGAGGTGATCTGCGCCGGCCAGTCCAATGCCGGCCTCGCCTTCACCGCCAAGTGGGCGGACTACAATTTCTGCTTCGGCAAGGGCGTCAACACGCCGACCGCGTTCGCGCCGATCACCGAGCGCCTGCGCGCCGAAACCGCCAAGACGGGCCGGGACGTGTCGTCCTACGTGCTCTTCATGATCATCGCCGACGAGACCGACGAGGCCGCGTTCGCGAAGTGGGACCTCTACAAGTCCGGTGCCGACCAGGAGGCCCTCGCCTGGCTGACGGAGCAGAGCGCCGCCGACACCCGCTCCGGACCCGACACCAACGTCCGGCACATGTCGAACCCGACCTCCGCCGTGAACCTCAACATGGCGACTCTGGTCGGCTCCTACGAGAGCGTGGCGCGGATGCTGGACGAGGTCGCAACCGTTCCCGGCACCGGCGGCGTGCTCCTGACGTTCGACGACTTCGTCAAGGGCGTGGAGGACTTCGGCTGGCGCATCCAGCCCCTGATGAAGTCCCGCCGCCACATCTTCGCGTCCCTGCAGGAGGTGGTGTGATGGCCGAAGCCGAGATCGCCGTTTCCGGCTACGCCCCGGCCGGCCCCGAGGGCGCCGCCGTCACCCTGCCCGCCCGTCCCGAGCCACTCCGGCTCAACCCGTCCGAGACGGCGGTCATCGTCGTCGACATGCAGAACGCCTATGCCTCCGAAGGCGGCTATCTCGACATCGCCGGCTTCGACAT
>JAEZMP010000683.1 GCA_023442215.1 Pseudomonadota bacterium | reverse complement strand
GTTGCTGACATCGCCCGACATGGTCAGATCTCGTCGCGGATCAGCGGCGACGTCGAGCAGTGCAGACCGCCGCCGCCCGAGATCATCTTGTCATAGGGCACGGTGATGACCTCGACGCCGGCAAGATCCAGCCGATCGCGCGTGTAGCCGGAGATGCCCTCAGGCATCATCACCCGATAGGGCGCGATGGCGAGCGAGTTGATGATCGCCCCGTCATCCTCGTGATGCAGTTCGATCAGCCGGATGCCGAGTTCGGTCAGCTTCTCGATGAACCAGAACGGCAGCAGGGTGAAGTTCGCGAGTGCGAGGTCCGGGCCGATCATGACGAACAGCCCGTCGATGTGCAGGCGGTAGCCGGTGAGCGGCACCTTGATGAGTTCGACGCCCTGCGAACGCAGCACTTCCTCGATCTGCCGCGCGCCCTCCTCATTGGTGCGCGAAGAGACGCCGGTGGCTGCGACGTTGGGGGCGAGCCAGCAGAAGCTGCCGCCTTCCGCGACACCGGTGCCGGAGATGGTGCGCAGGATCGGGCAGCCGATCTTCGCCAGCGTACGCGTGGCCGGGAGTTCCTCGCCGCGGCGGATGCGCGGTCCGAGGCGCATGACCATCGCCCCGCCGCCGATGCCGACGACCGCGTCGCGGGTGTAGCAGGTCTTCATGCGGCCGGGCGCCGCCTCGTCGATGAACACGACCTCGACGCCCTCCTTGCGAAGCGCAGCCACATAGCCGTCGTGCTGGGCCTGCATCGCGGCGAGGTCCGGCGGCTCGTCGCCGCGCCAGTACCAGCCTTGCTGGATGTCGCCGAAGGCGTTGTTGTCGAGCCGGCGCGCGGGGTCGACGATGTTCACCTCGTTGCCCGGCCGGTGCATCAGCACCACGCCCAGCTTCCCCACATCGTTGGTGCAACCCCATTTGCGGCCCCACCAGCGCAGCTGCTGCTCCTCATCCTCGAAAGCGGGCTCCGCTTCCGAGGGGAACTGCTTGATCAACTGGTTGTAACGCCACTCGTTCTCGGTGATCGCGCCCATCTCAGGCCTCCGGACTTCGCATGATCTCGTGCATCTGGCCGATGCGTCGAGCGAAGCCTAGGAGCCGGTTCGCGGCGTTGCAATAAAAATTTGGAGTCGGCTCTAAATTTCAGCAGCAGCGACTCATTCGCCGCCTGAAGGGGCCGTGTCCTCCGCCGGCCCCCGTACCATGCTGCGCAGAATGAGCTCGATATGAACGGCGCCCTTGCCCAACATCTCCTCCACCGTGCCGGCGGAACTCGAGACGAAATTGCCGAAGAAAAAGGTCGTGATGCCCACGATCAGCTCGGCCAGCACCGCCGGCTCGATCGTCGGATCGAGGCGTCCGCGCTGCTGATAAGTGCGGATCAGGCGGATGTAATGGCGCTTGATCAGGGTGGTGAGTCGCGTCCCCGTTCTGCTGGCGCGGCCCTCGGGCTCCAGATATTGCGCCGACATGATGACGCGCCAGGATTCGCGGGAGAGGTGCCGCATCGCCTGCTCCGCGAGCAGTCGCTCGAAGGCGAGCATGCCGGCGACCGGATCGTCCGGCAGGTTGCGGATGAAGCTTCGCCGTTCGGGAAGCGCGGCATGGACGTGGCGCATCGCCAGTTCCATGAGCAGGTTCGGCTTGGTCGCGAAATAATTGTAAACGGTCGCCGGTGCTACCGATGCCTTCTCCGCGATCGCTTCGATGCGGGTGGCCTCGTAGCCTCTCTGGCTGAACAGGTGCTCGGCCGCGTCTAAAACTTGTTCAGCTCTGAGCCGCTTGTGCTTCTCTCTTAGCCTGCCACCCGCCATCGCGCCGCTCACTCTCCGCATTTTCCCCGACTTCTAGCGGAAACGCGGCGTGGATACGAGCGTGTATTTTGCTCTAAAATTAGAGTTGACGATAAAAATATAACTTCGAATTATATCGAGCATCGGCGCGCCGCCCGGATCGTACCCCAGGCAACGGGCAGCGGGCGTCGATGGCTGGACGTTGCCTAGCGTCCAGCCGTTGCGGCACGGCACGTACACCCCTCATGTGGTGCGACGGCGTGCGTGAGGCCTGATGTGAGTGGCGCATGCTTAAGCTGATCGACAATCCGCCCCCATGGCCCAACGGCGCACGCTGCGCCGTGTGCCTTTCCTTCGATTTCGATGCCGAGAGCCTGCTGCATCTCTACTATCCCGAGGATGCCACGCGCCGGATAAGCCTGTCCTCGTCGCTGCGCTACGGCGCCCGCGTCGCCATCCCGCGCATCGCCCGCATCTGGAAGCACTATGGCATCCGGCAGACCGTGTTCGTGCCGGGGTGGTGCATCGAGACCTATCCCGCCGCCATCGAGGCGCTGCTCGCCGACGGTCACGAACTCGGCCATCACGGCTGGCTCCATGAGCGGCCCAACCAGCTTTCGCGCGACGATGAACGCGCCGTGCTGGAGCGCGGCGTCGCGGCGATCGAAAAGGTCACCGGGAGGCCGCCCGCGGGCTACCGCGCCCCGTCCGGCGCGTTCTCCGAGTACACGCTCGATCTGCTGATCGAGCTTGGTTTCACCTACGACGCCTCGCTGCCGGGCGATGACATTCCCTACCTGCTCGAGGGCAAGAAGGGTCGTCTGATCGAGCTTCCGTCCGACCACACGCTCGATGACTGGCCGCAATATGTGAACCTCAAGGAATTCAACATGGGTATGACGATCCAGTCGCCGGCGCGGGCGATGGACGTCTTCCGTGCGGAGTTCGACGCCGCGTGGAACCACGGCGGCGTTTGGGCGGCGATCTGGCACCCCTTCGTGTCGGGCCGGCTCGCGCGCGCCGAGGCCATGGTCGAACTTATCGACCACATGCAGGCCAAGGGCGACGTGTGGTTCGCCACGCTCGCCGAAATGGCCGCCCACATCGACGGGCTTGTTGCACGGGGCGAATGGACCCCGTCCGTCGAGCGTCTGCCCTTCTGGCCAGAGTCCGTACCTCAGCTGGTCCGGCCGAGTCGCTGACTAAACCGAACTGCCAGAGCCCATCACAACGACCTTCCAAGGGCCAGAAAGGCCATCAGAAAGCAGGGGTATTCGATGTTCAGAACCGCAATTCTCCCGGTCATCGCAACGCTCGGCCTCGTCGGCCATATCGGTTTCGCTTCCGCCCAGACGCTGCCGCCCGATATCGAGAAGTCGAAGGTGGTTCGCATCGCCATCGAAGCGGCCTATCCCCCCCTCGAAACGCGCAACACCGCCGGTGAACTGGAAGGCTTCGACAT
>JAEZMP010000051.1 GCA_023442215.1 Pseudomonadota bacterium | reverse complement strand
GGTCCTTGCCGCCCGGGCAGAGCGTGGTGACGATGCGGTTGTCGCCGAGGCCGGCGGAGAAGGCGCCGAGCGGAATGGTCAGGTCGGACGAATAGACGCCGAGGCTCGAAAGCGTGCCGCCCGGGCGCAGCACCCTCAGGGCCGCCTCGAACGTCTTCTGGGTGCCGAGCGCCTCGATGGAAACGTCCGCGCCGCGGCCGTCCGTCAGCCGCATGATCTCTTCCACCGGGTCGTGGGTCTTGAAGTCGACTACGTGGGTGGCGCCGAGCGTGCGGGCGATCTCGATCCGCTTCGGCACGGTGTCGACGCCGATGATGGTGGTCGCGCCCATCAGCTTGGCGCCGGCGACCGCGCAGAGCCCGATCGGGCCGAGGGCGAACACCACCACGGTGTCGCCGATGCGCACGCCGCCCGATTCCGCGCCGGAGAAGCCGGTGGACATGATGTCCGGGCACATCAGCACCTGTTCGTCGGTGAGATGGTCCGGCACGGGGCTCAGGTTCACCAGCGCGTCCGGCACCAGCACATATTCCGCCTGGGTGCCGTCGATGGTGTTGCCGAACTTCCAGCCGCCCATGGCCTTGAAGCCGTGGCGGGTGCCGGGTCCGTCCTGCGAGGAGCAGCCGCACAGGCAGGCGAACGAGTGGCCGCTCGGGGTGATCGCCCCGGCGATCACGCGCTGGCCTTCGCGGAAGCCGGTCACGCCGGAGCCGAGCTTCTCGATGATGCCGACCGGCTCATGGCCGATCGTCAGGCCCTTCGCGACCGGATACTCGCCCTTCAGGATGTGGATGTCGGTTCCGCAGATCGTGGTGGTGGTGATGCGGATCAGGGCATCCTGCGGCCCGACGTCCGGGATCGGCTTCTCGTCGAGCACGATGCGGCCCGGTTCGACGAAGATCGCGGCTCTCATCTTGGCTGTCATGGCTGCCTCCCAGGCATATTGTGTCTTGAACACGTCGACGCGGTCTTGAACGCGCCGACCTCGTTATTCAGTCGTCTTTGTCTGACGTCGTTGCTGTCGAACGTCGTTTGGTCGAACGTCGTCGTGCGCGGCGATTGCCGCGGCGGCGCGGCGCCGGCGAAGTCCCGTCCGGGCGCTCAGAGCGGCTCGACGGCGATCACGCGGAAGGTGTGCATGCCGTCGCCTTCGTGGATCGAGACATATTCCCCGATCAGGAAGGCCTCGTTGCCGAAATGGTAGCCGGCCTCGTCGTCGAGGTGCGCGTCGGCGGGATAGCGGAATGCCCAGCTACCGCCCGGCCGGCGCACGAGATGGCCGACGAACTGTTCGCCGTCGCGGTTGCGGACGGCCCGGCACACCTCGCGGTGCGCCGCCCAGAGCTCGGGCGAGATGTGCCCGTCGGCATCCAGCGGCGCGACGAAGGCGTAGGTGTGCGAATTGCTGCCCTCAGGATGGCCCTTCTCGCGGGCGAGATCCAGCCGGATGCGCCGGAAGGCCGGCGGCAACGGCACCCTGCCGGCGGTGGCGCCATGGGAGGACGTGGCGGAGATCGAGGCGGGGCTGGCGACGGGGTTGATCATGGCGGCGGCTCCGGGCTGCGGACCTCGTCGGTCCGGAGGGGCGCTGGAGCGTCCGCTCCAGCCTGGACCTGGCAGCGTCCGGCCGGATGCCCGGCCGAAAGAAATCGCTCCAGATTCAAGAGCTTGAGCACATTCCTGCCGCTCCGATCTTTTCGATCCGAACGCAATGTGCCCCGGCTTGGTCAGCGGCCCGGAAAGAGACCGGGCCGGGAACGCGGAACAGACGCAGGGCCGGCCAACGCGGAAACGGCTGTCTCCCGGGCCGGCGAAACCCGGATGTCACGGCGCGGGCTGAACACGCGGCCGTCGCGAGGGGGCTTCAACGCACGGTAGCACCGGCGGGCTTCAGCCGTCGAGCCGGCGAAGCGCGGCCCGGTTGCGGATCACGATCCGGCGCGGGCTGCGGAAGGCGATGATACCGTTGCCTTCGAGCTGTGTCAGCGTGCGCGAGACGGTCTCGATCGTCAGGCCCAGATAATCGGCCATGTCCTGGCGCGACATCGGCAGGTCGACGGCCTCGCCGCTCGCGAGTTCGCCGAGGAAGCTCGCCACGCGCTCCTGGGCGGTCTTGCGCCCAAGCAGCAGCACGTGGTCCTGGGAGCGCTGCAGGTCGCCGGCGGCCAGCGTCCACAGCGCCTGGGCGATTTCCCGATCGCGGGCGGCCAGCGCGACGACGACGCTGCGACGTACCAGCCTCAGCGTCACCGGCGTCACGGCCTCGGCGGAGAAGCGGTGGGTGGTGCCGATCTCAAGCCCGAACACCGCGCCCTGGCGGTGGAAGGCTTCGATCTGGCGGCGGCCGTCATCGAGCAGCTTGCACACGCGCACCGTGCCGCTCACGACGAAGTGCACATAATCGGTCGGCTCGCCCTCGCCGTAGATTTCGGAGTTCCGCTCGAACGGCACGGTCATCTCGGTGCCGGCGAACAGGTCGAGCAGGGCGGTCGGCAGGGTGGCTGCGTCCGCCGCAGCCGGCTGCGGGGCGCGGATGGCCGGGAAGGGGGTCAGAACGGCGGTACGGCGCTGATGGGCAGGGCTGCGCTCTAGGGTGGCGTGCTGCATGGGGGTCGCCTCGTTCCGATATGATCGATGTCAAACGGATAGGGCGAATACCGGCCGGCCGAAATTCGGTTTGCCTCTTAAGTAAACCTCCTTAGTCGGATGGCATCATGCCGTAAGCCATTGCTTTCAAAAGAAAAAGGGCGGGGAAATTCCCGCCCTTCGCCTGTCCGGCCACGTTCGTGTGCGGACGAATTTCAGATGTCGAGATTGGCGACCGTCAGCGCGTTGTCCTGGATGAACTCGCGCCGCGGCTCGACCTCGTCGCCCATCAGCTTCGAGAAGATGTCGTCGGCGTCGTCGGCCTCCTTCACCCGCACCTGCAGCAGCGAACGCACGTTGGGGTCGAGCGTGGTTTCCCAGAGCTGTTCGGCGTTCATCTCGCCGAGGCCTTTGTAGCGCTGCAGGGTGATGCCCTTGCGGCCGGCGGCGAACACCGCGTCGATCAGCGCCACGGGACCGCGGATCGCGGTCTCGACGTCCTTGCGCTTCAGCGTCGCCGCCTTGCCATAGACCTCCCGGAGGTGGTCTGCATGGCCGTCGAGCTTGCGGGCGTCGGCGGAGCCGAGCAGGGCAGCGTCGATGGTCGCGACTTCCTTCACGCCGCGCACCACGCGCTCGAATCGCAGCGAGCCGTCGTCCTCGGCGACGCCGGTCCAGCCGCGCTCATATTCCTCCGCGAGGATATCGAGCCTGCGGGCGATGTAGGCTGCCGCCTCCACCGCGCGTTCGCGGTCGTTCAGGGTTTCCGGGTTGAGCGCGCCGGCGATGGCGGCCTGCTCGACCACGTCGCGGCGATAGCGCGAATGCAGCCCGTCCAGCACCAGGCGAACGCGCTGGGCATGGTCGATCACCGCGCGCAGGTCGACGCCGACGCGAACCTCGCCGTCCGCCAGCGTCAGGCGGGCGTCCTCGAGGCCGGTGTCGATGAGGTAGCCCTCGAGCGCCGCCTCGTTCTTCAGGTACTGCTCGGAGCTGCCGCGGCGCACTTTGTAGAGCGGCGGCTGGGCGATGTAGAGGTGGCCGCGCTCCAGCAGTTCCGGCATCTGCCGGTAGAAGAACGTCAGCAGCAGGGTGCGGATGTGGGCGCCGTCGACGTCCGCGTCGGTCATGATGATGATGCGGTGGTAGCGCAGCTTGCCGACGTCGAATTCTTCCTTGCCGATGCCGGTGCCGAGCGCGGTGATCAGCGTGCCGATCTGCTCGGACGATAGCATCTTGTCGAAGCGGGCGCGCTCCACGTTCAGGATCTTGCCGCGCAGCGGAAGGATCGCCTGGTTGGCGCGGTTGCGGCCACCCTTGGCGGAGCCGCCGGCCGAGTCGCCCTCGACGATGAAGAGTTCGGATTTCGCCGGGTCGCGCTCCTGGCAGTCCGCCAGCTTGCCGGGCAGCGAGGCGATGTCGAGCGCGCCCTTGCGGCGGGTCAGCTCGCGCGCCTTGCGGGCCGCCTCGCGGGCGGAGGCCGCCTCCACCACCTTGGCGACGATGGCCTTCGCCTCCTGGGGGTGCTCCTCGAGCCAGGCGCCGAGCGTGTCGTTGACGATGCTCTCGACCACCGGCCGGACCTCGGACGACACCAGCTTGTCCTTGGTCTGAGACGAGAATTTGGGATCCGGCACCTTGACCGACAGCACGCAGGTCAGGCCCTCGCGGCAATCGTCGCCGGTCAGCCCCACCTTCTCCTTCTTGGAGATGCCGGAGCTTTCGGCATAACCGGTGATCTGGCGCGTCAGCGCCCCGCGGAAGCCGGCGAGGTGGGTGCCGCCGTCACGCTGGGGAATGTTGTTGGTGAAGCAGAGCGTGTTCTCGTGGTAGGAATCGTTCCACTGCAGCGCCACCTCGACCGTGATGCCGTCGCGCTCGCCGCGCATGGTCACCGGAGCGGGGATCAGCGGGTGCTTGGTGCGGTCCAGCCAGCGCACGAAGGCTTCGAGGCCGCCCTCGTAATGCAGTTCCTCGCGCTTCGGCTCGACGCCGCGCAGGTCTTCGAGAAGGATGCGCACGCCGGAATACAGGAACGCGAGTTCGCGCAGCCGCCGTTCCAGCGTGGCGAAATCGAACTCCGTCATGGTGAAGGTCTGCGGGCTCGGCAGGAACGTCACCGTCGTGCCGGTGCGGCCTTCCGCGTCGCCGGTGACCGCGAGCGGCGACACGGCGTCGCCGTGGGCGAAGCGCATGCTGTGCTTCTTGCCGCTGCGATAGATCGTCAGGTCGAGCCAGGTCGACAGCGCGTTCACGACCGAGACGCCGACGCCGTGCAGGCCGCCGGAGACCTTGTAGGAGTTCTGGTCGAATTTGCCGCCGGCGTGGAGCTGGGTCATGATGACCTCGGCCGCCGAAACGCCTTCCTCGGGATGGATGTCGGTCGGGATGCCGCGGCCGTTGTCGGTCACGGTGCACGAGCCGTCGGCATTGAGGGCGACCGTCACGCGGTCGGCATAGCCGGCGAGCGCCTCGTCGATGGCGTTGTCCACCACCTCGTAGACCATGTGGTGC